>NZ_LSJO01000560.1:0-4963 GCF_001556735.1 Sphingomonas sp. CCH9-F2
CCCCGCCTCCACCTGCGCGGGCGCGTGGTCTGGCGCGATATCCACGCCGTCACCGGCGTGTGGACGGTGGCGCTGATCGCCTTCCTGCTGCTCACCGGCCTGCCCTGGGCGCAGGTGCAGGGCGATGTGATTCGCGACATGCTGTCGCGCGTCGGCGGCGGCTATCCGGTGTCGCACGCCACCAGCAATGCGCCGTCCAGCGCGCCGATGAAGGCGGCGCTGGGCAGCGCGCCGTGGACGCTGGAAGGCGCGCCGATGCCCGTGTCGGCGATGCCCTCCGCCCATGCTGAGCATATGGCGCCTGCGGGCACGACCGATCGTGCGGCGATCGCCGGGCTGGACGCGGTGGCCGCCACGCTGGCGCGCGATCATGCGCTGGCGGGCGGCTATCGCCTGTTCCCGCCCGCCGGCCCCACCGGCGTCTACACCGCCTATACCTATCCCGACCGGCCGCAGGGGCAGCGCAGCCTGTATTTCGATCGCTATTCGGGGCGGCTGATCCGTGACGTCGGGTTCGCCGACTATGGCATCGGTGCGCGCGCGATCGAACTGGGGGTGCAGCTGCACATGGGCAATTACTTCGGCACGGTGAACCAGATCGTCATGCTGCTGCCGTGCATCGGCATCGTCGTACTGGTCGTCAGCGGGGTGGCGATGTGGTGGAAACGGCGCCCCGCCGGTCGGCTCGCCGCGCCGCCGCGCGTCCCCGGCGCGCGGGTCGCGGGCGCGGTCGCGATCCTGACGGCGGCGGGGGTGATGATGCCGGTGCTCGGGGTGTCGCTGCTGGCGGCGGCGGCGATCGACCTGCTCGTTCGCTGGCGTTCGGCGCGCGCCACGCCGATCTGACGCGCGCTGGGTCAAGGCATTCAGAATCCAGACGTTGATCGACAACCGGCGCGCGCCTATCGGCAAGGGCGCGCGCCGGATCGGTCTTGGAGCCATTTCCGGCGAAACGCTTTATTGGCGGCTGTGCGGGCATGGCCGTCACGATGACTTCAAGGGGACGCAGGGATGGCTGACGAAGTGCACGATCCGCGGCGGCGCAACCGCCTGTTCGATACGGGCAGCGCGGCCGCCTATCTGCGTGACTATGCCGATGGCCTGCGCGATGCGCTGCACGGCGTCGACGGCGCGGCGCTGGAACGGGCGCGCGCGCTGATCGCCGGTGCGGCGGACGCCGGGCGGCGCGTCTTCGCGATCGGCAACGGCGGATCCAGCGCGATCGCCGACCATCTGTGCTGCGACCTGACCAAGGGCACGCATACCCACCACCACCCCACGGTCGACACCACCTCGCTCAGCGCCAACACCGCGCTCTATTCCGCGATCGCCAACGATTTCGGGTTCGAGACGGTGTTCGCCCGGCAGGTGGAGATGATCGGGCGCGAAGGCGACGTGCTGATCGCGATCTCCTCCTCGGGCAACAGCCCGAACATCCTCAACGCCGTCACCGCCGCCCAGGCCAGGGGCATGACCGTGATCGGGCTCAGCGGCTTCTCCGGCGGCGGCTTGCGCACCGCGGCGGACGTCGCGCTGCACGTCGATGTCGCCAATTACGGCGTGGTGGAGGATGCGCACCAGGCGCTGATGCACATCATCGCGCAGCTGATCGCCGCGGCGCGCGACGGGAACGCCGCCGCGTGACCGTCCTCGTCACCGGCGGCGCCGGCTTCATCGGATGCCATCTGTGCGAGGTGCTGGTCGCCCGCGGCGAGCGGGTGGTCGCGCTCGACAATCTGCTGCTCGGGCGGCGCACGCACCTGTCGGCGCTGGAGGGCAATGCCGCCTTCGCCTTCGTGGAAGGTGACGCGACCGACCCCGCCACGCTCGACGCGCTGTTCGCCGAACACCGCTTCGACGCGGTCTTCCACCTCGCCGCCAATTCCGACATCGCGGTCAGCCATGCCGATCCGGGGGTGGATTTCGACGCCACCTTCCGCACCAGCTGGGCGGTGCTCGACGCGATGCGCCGGCACGGCACGCCCCGCATCCTGTTCGCCTCGACATCGGCGGTCTATGGCGAGGCGACCGGTGCGATCCGCGAGGATCACGGCCCGCTGCTCCCCATCTCGCATTATGGCGCGGCGAAGCTGGCGTCGGAGGCGTTCATTTCCTCGTTCGTCGGCAATTACGGCATCCGCGCGTGGATCGCGCGCTTCCCCAATGTCGTCGGCGACCGTTCGACCCACGGCGCGATCCACGATTTCGCACGCAAACTGGCCGCCACGCCCGACCGGCTCCAGGTGCTGGGCGACGGCAGCCAGATCAAGCCGTACCTGCACGTCGACGATCTGGTCGACGCTCTGCTGCTGGCATGGGAAACGATGGACGCGCCGGTCAACCTTTTCAACGTCGGCGGGACCACGCGGTGCAGCGTGCGGCGCATGGCGGAGATCGTCGTGGAGGAAGCCGGCGGCACCGCGCAGATCGCCTATACCGGCGGTGACCGCGGCTGGATCGGCGACGTACCCAGCGTCGACTATGACACCACGCTGATCCGCTCGCTCGGCTGGTCGCCGCGACTCGATTCGGAGGGCGCGGTGCGCGCCGCCGCGCGCTGGGCGCTTCACGCCGCCGGCGTCACTGCATGAAGGCGGTCGTCCTGTGCGGCGGCAAGGGCACGCGGCTGGGGCTGACCGACCGGCCCAAGGCGATGGTGCCGGTCGCCGGCCGGCCGCTGCTGGAACGGCTGGTCGAGGACGTGCGCGATGCCGGCTTCACCGATATCGTCCTGCTCACCGGCCATCTGGCGGAGGTGATCGAGACGCATTTCGGTGACGGCAGCGCGTTCGGCGTGCGGATCGCGCATGTCCGCGAGGGCGAGCCGCTGGGCACCGCCGGCGCGGTGCGCGATGCACGGCACCTGCTGACCGAACCGTTCTTGGTGCTGTACGGCGACACGTTGCTCGACGTCGATCTGGCGCGCATGGCCGCCTTCCACGCCGAACACGGCGGGCTGGGGACGCTGTTCGTCCATCCCAACGACCATCCGCACGACAGCGACCTGCTGATCGCCGACGCCGACCACCGCATCCGCCGCTTCCTGCCCAAGCCCCACCCCGACGGCGCGATCCTGCCCAATCTGGTCAGTGCCGCGCTCTACGTCCTCGATCCCGCCGCGATCGACGCGGTCCCCGCGGAGGGCGCCAGCGACTGGGGGCGTGACATCTTCCCCGCGATCGTTGCGGCGGGCGGGCGGCTCAACGCCTATCGCAGCGTCGAATATGTCAAGGACATCGGCACCCCTGCCCGGCTGGCCAAGGGCGAGGCGGACCTGGCCTCCGGCCGGGTCGCGCGGCTCAGCCACCGCCATGCCAAGCCGGCGCTGTTCCTCGACCGCGACGGCGTGCTGAACGTCGAGATCAACGGCGTCCACCGCGCGCAGGACCTGGAACTGATGCCCGACGCCGGCAATGCCGTGCGGAGGGCGAACGCCGCGGGTATCCCGGTGATCTGCGTCACCAACCAGCCCGATATCGCCAAGGGTTTCCTGACCGAGGAGACGCTGGGCGAGGTGATGGCCGCGCTCGACACCGGGCTGGCGGCGGCGGGCGCGTATCTGGACGATATCTTCGTCTGCCCGCACCATCCCGAACGCGGCTGGCCGGGCGAGGTCGCCGCGCTCAAGATCGACTGCGACTGCCGCAAGCCGAAACCGGGTATGCTGCTGGCCGCGGCGGAGCGCCATCACCTCGACCTGTCGCGATCGTGGCTGATCGGGGATCGCCACGCCGATATCGCCGCCGCCCATGCCGCCGGCGCGCGGGCGGTGCTGCTCCGGACCGGGCATGCCGGCACCGACGCGGGCAACCGCCGCGCCGATCCCGATCACGTCGCCGCCACGCTGACCGATGCGGTCGCCTTCGTCATGAAAGCCATGGGCCAATGATCATTTCCCGCACGCCGCTCCGCATCAGCTTCTGCGGCGGGGGCAGCGACCTGCCCAGTTTCTACCGCGAACACGGCGGTGCGGTGCTCAGCATGTCGATCGCGCGCTACGTCTATCTGTCGATGCACGATTACTTCGGCGGTGAGGGCTATATCCTCAAATATTCGCAGCTGGAGACGCCGCGCGCCGTCGCCGACATCCAGCATCGCATCATCCGCGAGGTGTTCGGCGCCTATGGCCTGAACGGTGTGGACTTCAATTCCAGCGCCGATGTTCCCGCCGGCACCGGGCTGGGATCGTCCAGCGCCTTCACCGTTGGGCTGCTCAACCTGTGCAACGCCTATCGCGGCCGGTACGAAGGGCGGACCGCACTGGCCGCGCGCGCGTGCGAGATCGAGATCGAGAAGCTGGGCGAGCCGATCGGCAAGCAGGACCAGTATGGCTGCGCGCTCGGCGGGCTGAACTTCATCGAATTCCACCCCGACGAAAGCGTCGATTGCGAGGCGGTGCCGATCACGCTGGCGATGCGCCAGAAGATGGAGCGCAACCTCGTCATGTTCTATCTGGGCGGCACCCGCTCGGCCAGCGCGATCCTGAAGCAGCAGAACGCCGCCGCCGCGACCGACCGGCGGGTCACCGACAATCTGCGCGCGATGGTGGAGATGGCGCGCGGGCTGCGTCGCGACATCGTCGGCGATGTCGACGTGCTCGGCGGCTATCTCCACGAAGGCTGGATGCGCAAGCGCGAGCTGGCCGCCGGCATCACCAACCCGCGCGTCGACGATGCCTATGACCGCGCGCGCGCGGCGGGTGCGTCGGGCGGCAAGCTGCTGGGCGCGGGCGAAGCGGGCTTCCTGCTCGCTTATTGCCCGGACGGCACGCGCGACGCGGTCGTCGCCGCGCTGCCCGATTGTCAGGCCTATGACGTGCGCTTCGACGCGATGGGCACGACGATCATCTACTCGGACTGAGCGTCGTCGCGGGGGTCCAGGCGCCGTCCCGCTCGCGCAGCCACGCCGCCGCGCGCCGCCAGATCGCCACCGCGAACAGCAGTTCGCCCGCCAGCACGCCGAG
>NZ_LSJO01000561.1:0-13965 GCF_001556735.1 Sphingomonas sp. CCH9-F2
CCCGCCGCTGGTGCCGCGGGCCGGTTCCTCCGCGCTGGCGTTGCCGCGGCGCTACGTGGTGCCGGGCGGGCGGTTCCGCGAAATGTATTATTGGGACAGCTATTTCACGATGCTGGGGCTGGAGGCGGACGGCCACGGCGACCTGACGCGCGACATGATCGAGGATTTCGTGTCGCTGGTCGCGCGCTACGGCCATGTCCCCAACGGCACGCGCAGTTATTACGTCAGCCGATCGCAGCCGCCGTTCCTGTACCTGATGATGGGGCTGGTGCCCGATGTCGACCGCGCGACGCAGGCGCGCTGGCTGGACGCGCTGATCGCCGAACATGGTTTCTGGATCGCGCAGCGCAGCGTCGCGATGCCCGATGGCGCGACGTTGCAGCGTTATGGCGACGCGCGGTTCACCCCGCGCGACGAATCGTGGCGCGAGGATGTGGAGACCGGGGCGGGCGACCGGCAGCGGTACAACGACCTGCGCGCGGGCGCGGAAAGCGGCTGGGACTTTTCCTCGCGTTGGCTGGCGGACGGGCGGACGCTGGCGACGATCGACACGACGCGGATCGTGCCGGTCGATCTCAACAGCCTGCTCTACGGGATGGAGCGCGCGATCGCGACGCGGTGCCGCGCGCTGGGCCGGGCCTGTGCAGGCGATTTCGACCGGATGGCGGACACGCGCCGCGCCGCGATCGAACGCTGGCTGTGGAGCGCGGACGAGGGGCGCTACGGCGATTTCGACCTGACCGCCGGGCGGCTGCGCGCGGGCGTGACCGCGGCGACCGCCTATCCGCTGTTCACCGGGGTCGCCGCGCCCGATCGCGGCGCGCGTGCCGCCGATACGATCGCGCGCGTGCTGCTGGCGCCCAACGGCCTGCGTACCACGACGGTGGCGACCGGGCAGCAATGGGACAAGCCCAACGGCTGGGCGCCGCTGCAATGGATCGCGGTCGGGGGCGTGGCGCGATACGGCCGCGACGACGTGGCGCGAATGATCGGCACGCGCTTCCTGGCGACGGTGGAGCGCGAATATCGCGCGTCGGGCAAGCTGCTGGAGAAGTACGACGTCGAGGAAAGCCGCCCCGGCGGCGGCGGCGAATATCCGACGCAGGACGGCTTCGGCTGGACCAACGGCGTCACGCGCGCCTTGCAGGAGCGGTTTGCGCGCTGAGCGGCGCGCAATTTGCCTCAATAGGCGGCGGTGAAGCGGGCGCGGGGGTGGCGATGCTGTTCCAGTTCGTCCGCCATGGCGATCGCATAATCGGCGAAGCTGATCCGGCTCTGCCCCTGCGCATCGGTGACGAGGCGATCGGTGCCGGTGCGATAATGGCCGAGCCGCGGTCCCTCCTCGATCAGCGCGGCGGGCGAGAAGAACGTCCAGTCGATGCCTGTCTCGTCGCGCAGCGCGTCGAGGAAGCGGATCCCGCCCATCGCGAATTCGCGCCATTCGTCGGGAAAATCGGGCGAATCGATCAGTCTTTGGCCGGGAGCGACCTCCAGGCTGGCGGCGCCACCCGTCACCAGCAGGCGTGGCACGCCGGCGGCGCGCAGCGCGGACAGCAGCGTGTCGGCGGTGACGTCGAAGTGCAATGCGCTGACGACCGCGTCATGCCCGCGGATCAGCGCGGTTAGCGCGGCGGGATCGGCGGCATCTCCGGCGATGGCGGTGACGCCCGGCGCGGCGGCGATCGCCTGCGGCTTGCGCGCGACTGCGGTCACCTGATGTCCACGCGCCGCCAGTTCCCTGGTGATCTGCGATCCGGCGCGTCCGCTGGCGCCCAGTACGGCAACCTTCATATCTCGACTCCTAGGTTTCCAATAGTGACCTGATTGGCTATGGTGACCGGAGCATGCAAGAAGGCACCTTATCCGCATCTGGTCACCCCGGCGTAACCGAGCGTTTGCCCGAATGGACACGCGGCGATGTATTTGCGGCGCAATGCCCGACGCGCCAACTGCTGGACCGGGTAGGCGACAAATGGAGCGTGCTGGTTCTGATCCTGTTGGCCGACCGCGACTGCCGGTTTAACGAACTGAAGCGGCAGGTCGGCGGCATTTCGCAGAAGATGCTGAGCCAGACGCTGCGCGCGCTGGAACGCGACGGGCTGGTGCGCCGCGATGTTGCGCCGACCATGCCGGTGACGGTCAGCTATGCCCTGACCCCGCTGGGTGCCGACCTGATCGCGGCGCTGCGTCTGATGATCGACTGGGCCGAGACGCGGATGCCCGACGTGGTCGTGGCGCGGCGGCGGTATGACGAGCGGGCGACCGCCACATGAACGTTCACGATCCGACAAGATACGCAAGCGAATAAAGAACACCATATGAACATTTGGTGGTGGAGGTGTGCTTCTCCACAGTGATATCCTTGCGCCGTCAGCAGGGAGAATGATCGTGAAGAATGTTATCAGGCAGGTGACTGTGGCGGCGAAGACGTTGTGGAACGCGCCGTTGGTGCAGATGGCGGTGATCGCTTATGGTGCGTGGTCCACGTTCCGGCTGAGCTGGTGGATGGTCGGCGATGCTTTCGAACATGGCGACTTTGCTGGCTATCGCGCGACCATCGTTTATACCGCGCCGGTGCTGTTGAGCATCGCGCTGATCCGGGCGATCCTGCTCAAGCCGAAGGCGGAAGCGGTGCCCGGATTCTGGGGTTGGCTCGCGCGGTTGTGAGCCGTCAGGGGCGGCGCGGACTGGTCCTCAGTGGAAATCGTGGCTCTTGATCGGGATGACGTCTTCCGCCCGGTCGCGGAAGTGATAGTCGGAGCGGGGGGCGGGGCGCCATTGCTTGTCCTTGTAGCCCTTGTCCCCGCGATCGGGGGCGCCGGGATGCGTCGCGCCGTCGCCGCGCGCGACCAGGCGGGGGAGGTCGATCTCCCCCACCTCGCGCAGCATGCCCGTCAGGTCGGTGACGCGATCGACGATGACGTGGATCACCGCGCCTTCCTTCTGCACCTGCCCGCGCAAGGATACCATCGCGGCGGACATGACGGTGCGGCGCTGCGCCTCGAACCGGTCGGGCCACAGGATGCCGTTGGCGACGCCGGTTTCGTCCTCGATCGTGATGAACAGCACGCCCTTGGCCGAGCCGGGGCGCTGGCGGACGAGGATGATCCCGGCGACCTCCACCCATTTGCCGTCGTGCGCGGCCAGATCGGCGCAGCGCACCACGCATCGTGCCGCCAACTGTGCGCGCAGGAACGACAAGGGATGCGCGCGCAGCGACAATTGCGTGGCGCGGTAATCCTCCACCACCTCGCGCCCGCCGGTAAGCCGGGCGAGCGTGACCGGCTCCTCGCGCCGTTCGACCGCGGCGAGCAGCGGCAGCGGCGTCTCGCCAAGCCCGCGGATCGCCCATAAAGCCTGCCGCCGGTCCAGCCCCAGCGCATGGAAGGCATCGGCGCGCGCCAGCTTTTCCAGTGTGGCGAGCGGCACGCCGGATCGGCGCCAGATATCCTCCACCGAGGTGAAGCGCGTCTGCGCCCGCGCGGTCAGGATTCGCCCCGCGTCCGCGCCCGACAGGCCGGTGACGATGCGTAGCCCCAGCCGCAGATCGCACCGCGCGCCGTCGGTTCGCGGCGGCGTGCTGCAGCTACCCTGGTCCCGGTGAGACATTTTCCCCTCACCCAAACCCTCTCCCCGGCGGGGAGAGGGCTCAAGCAGCGACGTGTCCCATTCGCTTTCCAGCACGCACACCGGATGGATCACGATGCCGTGCTCGCGCGCGTCGCGCACGATCTGCGCCGGGGCGTAGAAGCCCATCGGCTGCGCATTGAGCAGCGCGGCGCAGAAGACGTCGGGATGATGGCATTTCATCCATGACGAGGCATAGGCGATCTTCGCGAAGCTGGCGGCGTGGCTTTCGGGAAAGCCGTAGCTGCCGAACCCCTCGATCTGCTGGACCAGCCGCTCGGCGAACGCCTCCGATATCCCGTTGGCGCGCATTCCGGCGATCAGCCGCTCGCGGAAATGCGCGACCCCGCCGGTCAGCTTGAACGTCGCCATCGCACGGCGCAACTGGTCCGCCTCGCCCGGAGTGAAGCCCGCGCCCAGCACCGCGACCTGCATCGCCTGTTCCTGGAACAGCGGCACGCCCAGGGTCTTTTGCAGGACCGTGCGCAGCTTCTCGCTGGGATATTCCACCGCCTCCTTGCCCTCACGCCGCTTCAGATAGGGGTGGACCATGTTGCCCTGGATCGGGCCGGGCCGCACGATCGCGACCTGGATCGCGATGTCGTAGAATTCGCGCGGCTTCATCCGCGGCAACATGCTCATCTGCGCGCGGCTTTCGATCTGGAACACGCCCAACGTGTCGGCGCGCTGCATCATCGCATAGGTGGCCGGATCGTCCTCCTGCATCACCGGGCTGGCCATCGTCATGCGGATGCTCTTGTGCGCCTCCAGCAGGTCGAAGGCGCGGCGCATGCAGCCCAGCATCCCCAGGCCGAGGATATCGACCTTCATGAAGCCCAGCTGCTCGATATCGTCCTTTTCCCATTCGATGACGTGGCGATCGACCATCGCGGCGGGTTCGATCGGCACCAGATCGTGGAGCGGTGCGCGGGTCAGCACGAAGCCGCCGGGATGCTGCGACAGATGACGCGGGGTGCCGATCAGCTCGCGCGCCAGTTCGAGCGCGAGCGCAAGCCGCGGTTCGCCCGCGTCGAGGTTGAGCGCGGCGACATGCTCGGTCGGCACGCCCTCGTTCGACCAGCCCCATACCTGGCTGGCGAGCGCGCCGGTCATGTCCTCCGGCAGGCCCAGCGCCTTACCCACCTCGCGGATCGCGCCGCGGGTGCGGAACCGGCTGACCACCGCGGTCAGCGCGGCATGATCGCGGCCGTAATGGTCGTAGATGAACTGGATCACCTCCTCGCGCCGTTCGTGTTCGAAATCGACGTCGATATCGGGCGGCTCGCGGCGTTCCTCCGACACGAAGCGTTCGAACAGTAGCTGGTGCTTGACCGGGTCGATCGAGGTGATGCCCAGCGCGAAGCAGATCACCGAATTGGCCGCTGATCCGCGGCCCTGGCACAATATCTCCTGGCTGCGCGCGAACTGCACGATCGAATTCACGGTGAGGAAATAGGGGGCATAGTCCATTCTCGCGACCAGCCCCAATTCGTGGTTCAGCAGGTCGACATAGGCGCGCGGCGGGTGCGCGCCGAACCGCTGGCGCAGGCCGTTCCATGCCAGCGTCGCCAGCGCGTCCTGTGCGGTCTTGCCGGGGATCACCTCCTCATCCGGGTAATGATAGGTCAGGTCGCGCAGCGAGAAGGTGCAGCGCTCGACGATCGCCTCCACCGCCGCCAGCGCATCGGGATGGTGGCGGAACAGCCGCGCCATGTCGGCGGGCGGTTTCAGATGGCGGTCGGCGTGGCGCTCGCGGCGCAGGCCCAGATCGTCGATCGTGCATTTCTCGCGGATCGCGGTGACGACGTCCTGCAACCGCCGCCGGTCGGGATGGTGGTAGAGCACGTCGCCGGTGGCGAGCGGGGAAAGGCCGTGCGCGCGCGCCGCCAGCGCCGCTTCGTGCAGGCGCAGCGCCTCGCCCGGGCGGCGGCGGTGCGTCAGGCAGACGTGCCCGCGATCGGGGAACAGCTCCGCCATCCAGCGCAGCGCGCGTGCGTCATCCTCCCCCGGCACCAGCGCGGCGACCATGCCGTCGGCATGCGCCGCGACATCGTCCCAGTGGAGGAAGCAGCGGCCCTTTTCGCCGTGCTGCGCATCGGCGCGGTTCTTGCCGAGCGACAGGAGGCGCGTCAGCCGGCTCCACGCCGCGGCATCCTGCGGCCAGACCAGCAGCGACGTGCCGTCGACCAGATCGAGCCGGCAGCCGGGCAGCGCGCGCACGGCGGCGCCGCCGTCCTTCGCCACCTGTTCGCTGGCGTAGAGCGCGCGCACCACGCCGGCGACCGAATTGCGATCGACGATCCCCAGCGCGGGCATCCCCATTAGTGCGGCGGTGGCGAACAGCTCCTCGCACGACGAAGCGCCGCGCAGGAAGGAATAATGGGTGGTGACCTGCAGCTCGCTGTACGTCACTGGCGTATCCGACGCGAAATGACTATATCAAATGGTCGGTTGGAGGTGGGCATGGGCAAGATCGTCGGCATCACCGAGTTCAAGGCGAAGTGCATCGCGCTGCTCAACGAAATGGAGCGCAGCGGCGAACCGCTGACGATTACGCGGCGCGGCAAGCCGTCGCTGACGCTGACGGCTAAGGGGGAAGGACGGGTCGGACAGCAGCCGCCCCGCGCGTCGGCGTTCGGGATGTTGCGCCATCCGCAATATCGCTTCGACGATCCCTTCAGCCCGGCGGTGGCGCCGGAGGAATGGGACGCGAACAATCCGGACGAACTGTATCGCGCGCGATGATCGTCATCGACACCCACGCGCTGGTGTGGCTGGTTCAGGGTGATCCACGGCTCGGCGCGACGGCGAGGGAGATCATCGAGGAATCGCGGAGCCTCGATGGCGTCTACATCCCGGCCATCGTCCCATGGGAAATCGCGATGCTGGTCGACAAGGATCGCGTGTCGCTGGGGTTGGCGGTCGATGCCTGGTTCGGACACATCCTGGCAAGTCCCGGCTTCCGACTGGCGCCACTGGAACTCGCGACGGCGATCGATGCCGGTCTTCTGCCGGGAAGCATCCATGGCGACCCGGGCGACCGGATCGTGATCGCCACGGCACGCGGCCTGCACCTGCCAGTGCTGACCGCGGACGAAAAGATCCTCGCCTATGCCGCCGCCGGGCACGTCGGCGCGATCGACGCGCGCGCCTAGCGGCGATCGGCACCGTTCCCGCATCCACCGGCCCACAGGCGCGCAAGCCGCTGCGGACGCCTTGTCGCCGCCTAGCCGAAGGTGCCGTGCATGTACCATGACAGGTCGCCCGTTTCGATGCGTTCGGCGTCGCCGCGGCGGAACAGCCAGAAGCGGCGGCCATCCTCGTCCTCCACCTGATAATAGTCGCGCACCGCATCGCGTTCGGCGGCGCGGCGCCACCATTCGCCGGCGATCCGTTCCGGCCCGTCGCCGCGCACGATGCGGTGCGTCATGCCGCGCCAGGTGAAGCGGCGCGGCGGCTGGTCGGGCAGGCCGGCGATGACATTGTCGACCGGTTCGGGCCGGCGCAGCAGCCGCGCGGGGCGCGGCCAGCGCGGGTGCCACGGATGGTCGCGCCCGCGCCGGTCGAGCCGGCGCACGTCGTCGCGGGCGGGCGCCGCGGCGGCGCGCGCCGGCGGATCGAGCGGCGCGGCGGTGGCCACCGACCGTTCGGGCACGTCGCTTTCCACCGCGCGCGCACGCCACAGCCGGCGCGCGCCGATGCGGTTGACGATCGCATCGACCAGCGGCGCCAGATCGAGGCGCTCGCCCGCCGCCAGATCGTCGTCGAACGCCTGCGCGCCCAGTGGATCGGCGCGCTGTACGTGGAGCGCCAGCGTCTCGATCCCGAAACCGGGGTCGAGCCGGTCGATCCGCCGCACCAGCAGCCGCAGCAGGTGGTCGGGTGCGCGGGTGGGGCGCGCCAGCCCGACGCGGACCAGCTGCACCGCGGCATCGACGCGCGTCGCCGCCAGCACCACCGATCGCGCGCCCCGCCCGGCGCGCGCCAGTTCGTCGCACAGCCGCGCGACCAGCCGGGCGATCCAGTG
The DNA here is from genome assembly GCF_001556735.1 of Sphingomonas sp. CCH9-F2. Classification (NCBI taxonomy): domain Bacteria; kingdom Pseudomonadati; phylum Pseudomonadota; class Alphaproteobacteria; order Sphingomonadales; family Sphingomonadaceae; genus Sphingomonas; species Sphingomonas sp. CCH9-F2. The sequence continues at coordinate 7,655 of NZ_LSJO01000561.1, forward strand.
CGCGATCGGCTCGGCGGTCAGCAGCGGCTCGGCGAAGCGTTGCTCCACGACGATCGCGGTCGGCGGTACGACCGGGGCGAGCGGTTCGGCGACTCGCCCGCTCGCCTGGTCGAGCCGGTCGGCCACCTGCCGCCCGAAGCGGCGCACCAGCGGCGCGCGGGGCAGCGCCGCCAGCTGCCCGACCGTGTCCACCCCCAGCCGGCGCAGCAGTTCGAGCGCATGATCCTCCACGCGCAGCGCGGCGGCGGGCAGCGGCGCGATCGCGGCGATCGTCTCGCCGGGCGGCAGGACCGTCACTCCGCCAGCGCCGGGCCGCGCATGATGCGCGCAGGCCCAGGCCGCGCCGGTCGTGTCGGCGATCGCGAGCCGCGCGGTGATCCCCAGCCGCGCCAGCAGCCGCACGATCCGCCGCGCCATCCGCGCTTCCCCGCCATGCAGATGCGCGACGCCGGTCACGTCCAGGAACAGCGATTGCGCATCCGCGATCGCCACCACCGGGGTCCAGCGTTGCGCCAGCGCCACCGCCAGCCGGTGGAGGTCGCGCGCGTCGCCATCGGGATCGGCATCGCGCACCACCACGTCAGGCGTCGCGGCGCGCACCTGCGTCAGCGCCATGCCCGGCGCGATCCCCAGCGCGCGCGCGGCGGGGGAGGCGGCGGTGATCTCCACCCGGCTGCCGATCTTGTGCACGGTGACGAGCGGCGCGGCGCCATCGCCGGCCGCGGGCGGCGCGCTGCGGGGATCGGGCGGGCAGACGCGCGCGACCGTGTCCGCGGTGCTGCGTCCGGTGTCGAAGAAGGCGGCGACATCCTTCACCGTCGCGCCGGCGTCGTTGGAGCCGGGACGGCGCTCCTTCGCGGCGAGTTTGTCGGGATGGGGGCCGTCGCCGGGGTAGCGGATCGCGGGCATCGTGCGCCAGGTGGCGAGGGGAACGGGCGCGCCCGCTCCTTTCGTCACCCCAGCGGAGGCTGGGGGTCCTGCGTGGCGTCGGCAGTCCTCTTGCCGCGAGGGATCCCGGCCTTCGCCGGGATGACGGTGCGAAGGCAGCGGATCGGGGCAGGGCGCGCGCATTCCTGCGTCCGTCCTGCGCACCGGCACCCCGGCGGGTTCCGGCCAGCCGCTCGCCTTGCCGCCGTCATCGCCGGGCAGCCTTTTGTACGGATGGTCGGCCGCCTCGCTGCGGCGCCCCATCTCGCGCATCGGCGGGCGCTGGTGCGCGGGCAGCGCGGCGATGCGGCGGGCGACGTCGGCGCGGGTGTCGCCGCCCCATACGCCGCTTTCCTCCCGCGCCCATTTCGCGCCGGGGCGCCAGCCGCTGTTGCGCGGCGCATCGCACTGCTTGCCGCCCTGTTCGGCATCGCTCGCCGCCTTGAGCGCGGCAAGATCGAGCGCCACGCGCTCAGGCGGCGGCGCGAGCGCCGGCTCCGCCCGCCGCAGCCGGTCGATCGACCAGTCGGGCAGGTAGAGCGATGCGACCCGTTTCATCGCATGCCTCCACAAGCAGTTGGAAAGATTCGCCGCCGCGCTGCCGCGCCAGCGCGACGTCCCAACGCGCGCGCCCGATTCCCGCGACCGGCAGCGGCGCTGAGGGAGCCGAGGCGATGCGCCAGCGCGTGACCGCGGCGGACGGGACAGCGAAGGGGTCGGCATCCTCACGCGCGTGCCGCTTCAGCAGCAGTGCGATCGTCCGCCCACCCTCGGCCGCCAGTTGCAGCCGGCGGGTCGAGGCCATCGCGGCGCGGCGCGTCTCCCCGATTACCGCGCCCAGCGCACGGTGGCGCAATCCTTCCTCCATCAGCGCCAGCACCTCGGCATCGTCGGCCGCCTCGGCATAGAGGACGCGCTCCGGCGACAGGCCGGACTGGTAGAGGCCGGGCGCGAACAGGTCGCGGCGGCGCACCACCCACAGCACCGGCCCCCACGCGCGCGCCGCGATCCCGGCCAGGAACAGCGTGGCGGAGGCATCGTCGCCCAGCGCCGGGGTGGCGGCGGCGACCTCGTGCAGCGCATCCAGCCGCAGCCCGCCGTCCGTCAGCCGCGAATCGATCGCCTCGGCACCGAAGGGCAGCACCGCACGGCGGCGATGGCCGTCGCCTTCGATGGCGCGGAGCGTGGCGCGCAGCGATTCGAGGACGCTCGGACAGGTCACGGGTGGCACGACTCCCAGGAAGGACAATCGTTCCTATTTTGTTCTCATGATCCGAGTCGAGTCAATCCATTGCCGCCACGATGTTTTCGGACCCGTGGGGTGCGTTCCCGGCATTTTCCTGTCGCACAAAGACGCCCCGACCCTCTTTCGCTTCGCTTGAAATATAATTACAAGCGAATGATACTAGTGGTCGCGCACCCGTCAGGGTGGCGATGCCCGAGGAGAGTGACGTGGTTGACGCGCTGAGCAACCTGAAGCCGCTGTCGCTGCACGTGCCGGAGCCGAAATTCCGGCCCGGCGATGCGGTGGACTTCGCCGATGTCGAGGTGCCCGCCGCCGGATCGGTGCGCCGCCCCGACACCCTGGCGCCGGCGCAGGACTTCACCGACCTGGCTTATACGATGGTGCGCGTGCTGGACGAGGACGGGCAGGCGGTCGGCCCGTGGAACCCGCAACTGTCCCCCGACCGCCTGCGCCGGATGCTGCGCGACATGGCGATGGTGCGCGCCTTCGACGAACGCATGTTCCGCGCGCAGCGGCAGGGCAAGACCAGCTTCTACATGAAGTCGCTGGGCGAGGAGGCGGTGGCGATCGCCGCCGCGCATGCGCTGGACGACGAGGACATGTGCTTCCCGTCCTACCGCCAGCAGGGGTTGCTGATCGCGCGCGGCTGCCCGCTGGTCGACATGATGAACCAGATCTATTCGAACACTGGCGACAAGCTGCAGGGCAAGCAGTTGCCGATCATGTATTCGGAAAAGCGCTTCGGCTTCTTCTCGATCTCCGGCAACCTGACGACGCAATATCCGCAGGCGGTCGGCTGGGCGATGGCATCGGCGTCGAAGGGCGACACGCGGATCGCCGCGACCTGGTGCGGGGAGGGTTCGACTGCGGAGGGCGACTTCCACTCCGCGCTGACCTTCGCCACGGTCTATCGCGCGCCGGTGATCTTCAACGTCGTCAACAATCAATGGGCGATCAGCAGCTTCTCGGGCTTCGCGGGGGCGGAGGCGACGACCTTCGCCGCGCGCGCGATCGGTTACGGGATCGCCGGGCTGCGCGTGGACGGCAATGACGCGCTGGCGGTCTATGCCGCGACCGCCTGGGCCGCGGAGCGCGCGCGCACCAACGCCGGGCCGACACTGATCGAACATTTCACCTATCGCGCGGAAGGCCATTCGACGTCGGACGACCCGACGCAATATCGCTCCGCGGGCGAGCCGACCGCCTGGCCGCTGGGCGACCCGATCCGGCGGCTGAAGGATCATCTGATCGCGCTCGGCGAATGGGACGAGGACCGTCAGGCGGCGATGGACCGCGAGGTCGCGGAGGCGGTGAAGACCGCGCAGAAGGAGGCCGAGAAGAACGGCATCCTGGGCCACGGCCTGCACCAGCCGCTCGACACGCTGTTCGACGGCGTGTTCGAGGAGATGCCCTGGCATTTGCGCGAACAGCGCCAGCAGATGATCGACGAGGAAACCGCGAGCGGGCGGCCATGGGCGCGCAAGTGACAATGGCATCCGTCACCCCGGCGAACGCCGGGGTCTCGCGCCGCAAGGGCGCGCTTCGTAACAGGGAGATCCCAGCGTTCGCTGGGATGACGTTGCTTTGACCGACACGATCGAACAGCCGGTGGACGATACCACCACCCGCATGAACATGATCCAGGCGATCAATTCCGCGATGGACGTCACGATGGCGCGCGATCCGGCGATCGTCGTCATGGGGGAGGACGTCGGCTATTTCGGCGGCGTCTTCCGCGCGACGGCGGGGCTGCAGAAGAAATACGGCAAGACCCGCGTCTTCGACACGCCGATCACCGAATGCGGAATCATCGGCGTGGCGGTCGGCATGGGCGCCTATGGCCTGCGCCCCGTCCCGGAAATCCAGTTCGCCGATTACATCTACCCTGCGCTGGACCAGCTGGTCAGCGAGGCGGCGCGGCTGCGCTATCGTTCGGGGGGCGAGTTCACCGCGCCGCTGACGGTGCGCTCGCCGTTCGGCGGCGGCATCTTCGGCGGGCAGACGCATTCGCAGTCGCCGGAGGGCATCTTCACCCATGTGTCGGGCGTGAAGACCGTCATCCCCTCCACCCCCTATGACGCCAAGGGGCTGCTGATCGCCGCGATCGAGGACAATGACCCGGTGATCTTCTTCGAGCCGAAGCGCATCTACAACGGTCCGTTCAACGGCCATTGGGACCGCCCGGCGGAGAACTGGTCGAAGCACCCCGGCGGCGCGGTGCCGGAGGGTTATTACACGATCCCGCTGGGCAAGGCGAACGTGGTCCGCGCGGGCGAGGCGGTGACGATGCTCGCTTACGGCACGATGGTGCATGTCTGCGCGCAGGTCGTCGCCGATACCGGCGTCGATGCCGAGATCGTCGACCTGCGCACGCTCGTCCCCCTCGACATCGAGACGATCGAGGCGAGCGTGAAGAAGACCGGCCGCTGCATGATCGTCCACGAGGCGACGCGCACCAGCGGCTTCGGGGCGGAGCTGGCGGCGTTGGTGCAGGAGCGCTGCTTCTACCACCTGGAAGCGCCGGTCGTGCGCGTCACCGGCTTCGACACGCCGTACCCGCACAGCCTGGAATGGGCCTATTTCCCCGGACCGGTGCGGATCGGCCAGGCGCTCAAGAAGATTCTGAAGGACTAAGGCAGATGGCGCGTTTCACCTTCAAGCTGCCCGACATCGGCGAGGGCATTTCCGAGGCGGAGATCGTGGCGTGGCACGTCAAGGTCGGCGACCGTGTCGAGGAGGACCAGAGCCTCGCCGACATGATGACCGACAAGGCGACCGTGGAGATGGAATCGCCGGTCGCGGGCGTGGTGGTCGAGATCGCGGGCGAGGTCGGCGACCAGGTGTCGATCGGCGCGCCGCTGGTGGTGATCGAGACCGAGGGCGAGGGCGAAGGGGCGGCCACCGAGCCGAACACGCTGGAAGCCGAAAACCCCGGTGTCGAGGAAGCGGCCGATAAGCCCTCTCCCCCACGGGGAGAGAGTTTGGGGGAGGGGGCGGTGTCTGATGGAGAGGTCGGTCTCGGTGAGACCCCGGCCCCTCACCCCAACCCTCTCCCCGCAGGGGAGAGGGAGTCAGACGCGCGCCAAACCCCCGTCCTCGCTTCCCCCGCGGTGCGTGCGCGCGCGACGGATCTGGGCGTTGACCTGTCACAGGTGCGCATCGCCGAGGGCGATCGCATCCGCCATTCCGACCTCGACGCCTATTTGCGCTACAACGCCGGGCAGGGTTACCAGCGCCCCCATGCCAGCCACGCGCGCGCCGACGAGGAGGTGCGCGTCATCGGGATGCGCCGCCGTATCGCCGAGAATATGGCGGCGTCGAAGCGCAACATCCCGCACTTCACCTATGTCGACGAGATCGATGTCACCGAACTGGAGCGGGTGCGCGCGGACCTGAACGCCTACCGCGGGCCGCGGCCGAAGCTGACGATGCTGCCACTGCTGATCGTCGCCATCTGTCGCACCTTGCCCGATTTTCCGATGCTCAACGCGCGCTACGACGATGAGGCGGGCGTGGTGACGCGGTCGGGGCGGGTGCATCTGGGAATGGCGACGCAGACCGATGCGGGGCTGACCGTGCCCGTCATTCGCGACGCGCAGGATCGCAACGTCTGGCAGCTGGCGAGCGAGATCACGCGGCTGGCGGAGGCGGCGCGCGCCAGCAAGCTGAAGCCGGACGAGATGGGCGGGGGAACGATCACCGTCACCTCGCTGGGGCCGCTGGGCGGGATCGCGACCACTCCGGTTATCAACCGCCCCGAAGTGGCGATCATCGGGCCGAACAAGATCGTCGAGCGGCCGGTGTTCCGACCGAACGGGCAGGGGGGCGACGATATCGTGCGGGCGAAGCTGATGAACCTGTCGATCAGCTGCGATCATCGCGTGGTCGATGGCTGGGACGCGGCCAGTTACGTCCAGGCGCTGAAGAAGCTGCTGGAGACGCCGGTGCTGTTGTTCGCGGACTGATAGCGGTGCATGGGGGCGCCCATGCACCTAGACCTGATCCAGTCGCTCAGCCTGTGCGGGACGCCGGGCACGCCCAATGACGATCGCCTTGGCGCCAGCGCGCGCGCCGGATGGGTAATCGACGGCGCCACCGACCTGGGACCGCCGGGGTTGATGGGGGATCAGGGTGGGGC
>NZ_LSJO01000562.1:0-2058 GCF_001556735.1 Sphingomonas sp. CCH9-F2
CGCCGATCAACGTCGCGCTGGGCGAAGCCTCATGCTTGACCTGCGGCAGGATTTCAGTCGCTGCCGCCGCGAACACGACGCCGGCAGCAAGATGCTGTAGCCCCGCCACGAGGCCAGGATTTAACTTTGTGCGGCTCGCGATGATCGCGCCGAGCACGACCGCCAACACAGGCGCAAGCGTGTAGAGCAATGCCTGCATATCCTATGATTCCTCCGGTGTTCGATGACAGACGCGGATCTTCCCGCGCTGCGTGAAGGCGATCGACCCGCCCGCCACGACTGCCCGCGACTGGTCGCCGCGAAATTCTTCGCCGGTCCGTTGCGCGTGCAGGATCTCGGTTCTGCCCTTGGGCAGCCAGGTGACACCCATCTTCAGGCCGTCGTCGATGAAGTCGACATCGGCGCGCGATCCATCGTCGCAATACATGATGCGCTGCGCGATCAATCGAGGCGTCAGATGCTTTTCATGCGCCGGCTCGGCCGGTTGGCTTGGAGCGGGGTTGCACGCCCCTACGACCATACCCGCGAACAGAACGGCGCCGATGCGCGCGGCTGTCAGGCCAGGCAGGTGCCGCAAGGCGCGCACCGCCCTCACCACAGCACGCCGTGATCGGGCGTCAGCGGCTCAGGGGCCGGTAGTCCCGCCGTCTGAAGAAGGTCGATCTCGATCGTGCGGCACATGGCCGTGAGCGGGACATCGTGGACGCTATTGGCGAACGGATCGGTCAGATCCTCGCCGATGCTCAGCACCGCGAGGAAGACGAGTCCGATCAGCGTCGATCCGATCGGCGTGGCAAGGCCCAGGGATTCGACCAGCGCGATCGGAAGCAGCACGCAGAACACGCGCGTGAAGAGGTTCGGGAAAAACCGAAAGCCATTGGGCAGCGGCGTGTTCTTGATCCGCTCCATGCCACCCTGCGCATTGGCGATGTCGATCAGGACGCGCTCTACAGTTGCCTGCTGGATCTCGGTGATCCGACCTTCCGCGAGCGCGTCGGCGTAATTGCCCGATATGTCCTCCAAGAGCGCGTTGGCAGGGTTCAGGCGAGCGACCGCCATATCGGCGACGTCCGTTCCGGCGATCCGGGCAATGTCTTCATAGGGCGACTGTCGGCGAAGCTGGCAGCGCATCGAGTGCGCGAAGGCGATCTGCCGCAGGATGATGTTGTGCCGCGTCTCACTGCCCTCGGGTTCCCCCTTGGTCAGGCTGCGTGTGATCCTGGCCAGGCTGCGCGACGCATTGATGAGCGCGCCCCAAAGGGTTCGCGCTTCCCACCAGCGCGCATAAGCTGCGTTGGTCCGAAACCCCATGAAGAGCGCGATGGCAGTGCCGAACAGCGCCGTCGGCAAAGGCGGTTCCTTGATCGGGGTCATCATGTGGAATGCCGTCACCGCCACGTCCCACACGAACAGGATCGTGAGAGGCTTCCAAACCTCGATAATGATCTGCCTAAAACGTGGCCTCGCGCCGACTATCATATCAATTACGCCCTAAATCTCTTAGCAATCGTCATCCGATCGGCATGTTCATGATGTCCCGATAAGCGGACAGCAGCTTGTTCCGGACTTGCAGGGTCGCCTCGAAAGTAATGGATGCGCGGCTCTGGATGAGCGCGACGGTTGCAATGTCGGTGGTTTCGCCACGCTCATATGCTTCGGTGACGACATCCTCCTGCTCCTGGGTCTCGTTGACCTTCGCGACCACGGCATTGAGGGTGTCGGCAAAGTTCGACGCCGGAGCGGTCGGCGTCACGCCGGGCGGTGCCGTCGGCTGCGCCGCACGCAAAGCGCGGCTTCGCGCGATCACTTCGGCCCGAATGGCCATCACATTCGAGATCGACGTGTCAGACATCGTTTCTCTCCCGTTCCAGTGCGACGTGTCGGAAGACAGGACGGTTCATCGGGTGCCCTCCCGTTCGCAGATTCGGGTGCGGCCCTCGCCATCCACGACGGTGAGCTGCGACCCCTTGAAGGTCGCGGTGGCTGTCTCGCCGACATATTGGAGGCCCTGCGCTGGCGCGGTCAGCGTCATGGGCACGGCGCTGCTGGAGCGCCGCA
>NZ_LSJO01000563.1:0-2262 GCF_001556735.1 Sphingomonas sp. CCH9-F2
CCCCGGAACCGCCCGTGGCGCCCGGTCTTCACCCTTCGATCGGCCGGATGCCGCGGCCGTTCCCCGCGGATCCGCCGGACGACAAAGGATTTTGCGGTTGATCCCCGATCCTCCCCGAAAATCCCTTCTCATCCCCGATTAACCCTGATACATCCTCCAGCACGACATTGGGGGCAGAACCACTGTTGGTGACCGACGCAGATCGTCGGCGGGCGGCGATGGCCGTGCGCCGGGCAGGTCGGTTTTGCGCCCCGCGTGCGAGGTGGGCGTGGCAGAAAGGGTGGACTATCAGGGAAAGGGGCTGGGCCTTGTCGATGACAAGGGTCGGGTAGCCATTCCCAATACCCTGCGCGCGATGCTGGCGAAGAACGCCCCGCGCGAGGACGGCAAGGACGGCGGCACCGTCATCATCGCGCCGCACCCCGAACATCGCTGCCTGATCGCCTACGATCCCGGATTCGTGCCCTATTGGAAGGCGAAGCTGGAGGCGCTGGACGCCGCACAGTTCGAGAAGAGCGGGCGTGTCGACTATAACATCCTGGATCGCGCCGGCGGGGCCGAGCCGCTGCCGTTCGACGGATCGGGCCGCTTCATCATGCCGACGTTCGAGCGCCGCTATGCGCGGATCGGCGCGGCCGCGGTGTTCCTGGGGTCGTTCAACTGGATCACCATCTGGGCGCCGCAGATCCTGATCGAGACGCCGGGCATCGACCCGTTCCTGAAGGAATTCGTGGAGTTCACCTGCGAGGACAAGGGGATTTCCCTGTCATGAGCGGTGATGCCACCATGCCGCATATCCCGGTCCTGCTGGACGAGGTGATCGACGCGCTTGCCCCCGCCCCCGGTGAGCGCCACGTCGATGCCACGTTCGGTGCCGGCGGCTATACCCGCGGCATCCTGTCGCGCGGCGCGCAGGTGATCGCCTTCGATCGCGATCCCGATGCGATCGACGCCGGCGGCGCGCTGGGGGAGGAGGCGGCCGGCGCGCTGGTGCTGGTCCCTGCGACCTTCTCGGCGATGGCCGAGGAACTGGCTGCACGCGACCTGTTGCCGGTCGATGGCGTGACGATGGATATCGGCGTGTCGTCGATGCAGCTCGACCAGTCGGCGCGCGGTTTCTCGTTCCAGGCGGACGGCCCGCTCGACATGCGCATGAGCCAGGCGGGCATGTCCGCGGCCGATTTCCTGAACGAGGCGGACGAGGAGGTGATCGCCGACGTCCTGTACCGCTATGGCGAGGAGCCGAAGTCGCGGCGGATCGCACGCGCAGTCGTCGCGGCGCGCCCGCTGACCACCACCGCGCAATTCGCCGCGGTGGTGCGCAAGGCGCTGGGCCATCGCCCGCACGACAAGAAGGATCCGGCGACCCGCGCGTTCCAGGCGGTGCGCATCCACGTCAACGGCGAGCTGGACCAGCTGGAGCGCGGGCTGGAGGCGGCCGAGCGCGCGCTGAAGCCCGGCGGGCGGCTGGCGGTGGTGACGTTCCATTCGCTGGAGGACCGCATCGTCAAGCGGTTCCTGCGGGACCGGTCGGGCGGTGCGCCCGGCGGATCGCGCCACATGCCGGTTGCCGCGCCGACGCGCGCACCGACGTTCGAGATAACGTCCCGCGCCGTGCGCGCGGGCGAGCAGGAGCTGGCCGCCAACCCGCGCGCCCGCTCCGCCACACTTCGTACCGCCCGGCGTACCGGGGCGGCTTCTTGGGTTCTGGAGGCGTAACGATGGCGGCGATGTATCGGTTGAAGGGGCTGGGCTGGCTGGCCAGCTGCGCGATGGTGGCGATCGGTTTCTACCTGGTGTCCTCGCAGGTGGCGGCCGAGCGCAAGAAGCTGGAGCAGATCGACCGCAAGATCGTGTCGGCGCAGCGCGACATCCGGGCGCTGGAAACCGAGTTCGACGTGCGCGCGAACCTGGCGCAGCTGGAACGCTGGAACGGCGACACGCTGGCGCTGACGGTGCCGACCGCGCAGCAGTTCGTCGCAGACGAGGCCGCGCTGGCATCGCTGTCGCCGGATCAGGGCCTGACGCTGCCGGGCGGCGAGGGTGCGGTGCGCACCGCGCAGCTGATCGTTCCGGCCACGCCCGCCATCGCCAATGCCGGCGCGATCCAGATCGCCGCCACCCCGATCACCCCGTCGCCCGCGCCGGTGGTGCGCACCGCCGCGCTTGCCACGACGCGCCGCGCGCCGATCGCGGTCGGCGGCATGGTGAAGGTGGTCGCGCCCGCCACGCCGGCGCGCTCGGCGCGGCTGGCCCCGGCGG
>NZ_LSJO01000564.1:0-1806 GCF_001556735.1 Sphingomonas sp. CCH9-F2
CGCCACCGCCAGCAACACCACCGCGAGCGGCCAGCCGGACAAAGCCGCCGCCAGCGCCAGCAGCAGCGCGGTCGCCGCGATCACCGCCGGGCGCTGCCACCGCCCCGCTGCCTGGGCGATCACCGCCCCGCCGACCACCCCCGCCAGAAAGCCGAGGATCAGCCCCGCCGCGGTAAAGGCCGCCGCCTGTCGCGCGACCGCGTCGACCGCCAGCCGCGTCGTATTGCCGCTCATGAACGACACGAACATCCCGCCCGCGCGCAGGAACCCGATCGCATCGACGCACCCGGCCAGCATCGCCAGCGCCGCCGCCAGCCACCAGTCGGCGCGCGGGTGGCGCCTCATGCGTCGATGGCCTCCTCGTCCAGCCGCGCGGCATTTTCCTGGATGAAGGCGAAACGGTGCGCGGGATTGGTCCCCATCAGCCGGTCGACCAGATCCTTCACCCCGGCACGCTCTTCATATTCCTGCGGCAGGGTGATGCGGATCATGCTGCGCTTCGCCGGGTCCATGGTCGTCTCGCGCAGCTGCTGAGGGTTCATCTCGCCCAGCCCCTTGAAGCGCGCAACATCCACTTTCTTGCCCTTAAACGCGGTGCGTTCCAGCTCGGCACGATGCGCGTCGTCGCGCGCGTACAGGCTCTTGGCGCCTGCGGTCAGGCGATAGAGCGGCGGCTGCGCGAGGTACAGGTGCCCGCGCCGCACGAGCTCGGGCATTTCCTGGAAGAAGAACGTCATCAGCAGCGTCGCGATATGCGCGCCGTCGACGTCGGCGTCGGTCATGATGACGATCCGCTCGTAACGCAGCGCATCAGGCTGGCAATCCTTGCGCGTACCGCAACCGAGCGCCTGGACCAGGTCGGCGATCTCCTGATTGGCGAGGATCTTCGCGCTGGTCGCGCTGGCGACGTTCAGGATCTTGCCGCGGATTGGCAGGATCGCCTGCGTCTTGCGGTCGCGCGCCTGCTTCGCCGAGCCACCTGCCGAATCGCCCTCGACGATGAACAACTCGGTGCCCTCGGGGCTATCGGCGGCGCAATCGGTCAGCTTGCCCGGCAGCCGCAGCTTGCGCGAGGATGTGGCGGTCTTGCGCTTCACCTCGCGCTCGGCCTTGCGGCGCAGGCGTTCGTCCATCCGCTCCATGACATAGCCGAGCAGCGCCTTGCCGCGCTCCATGTTCTGGCCCAGCCAATGGTCAAAGTGGTCGCGCATCGCCTTTTCGACCAGCCCGGCGGCCTCAGGGGAGGTCAGCCGGTCCTTGGTCTGGCTCTGGAACTGCGGGTCGCGGATGAACACGCTAAGCATCAGCTCGCTGCCGACCATCACGTCGTCGGCGGTCAGTTCCTTGGCCTTCTTGTTGTTCACTAGCTCGCCGAACTGGCGAAGTCCGCGCACCAGCGCCTGGCGCAGCCCCTGTTCGTGGGTGCCGCCGTCGGGGGTCGGGATGGTGTTGCAATACCAGCTGTAGCTGCCGTCGCTCCACAGCGGCCAGGCGACCGCCCATTCCACCTTCCCCTGCGCATCCGGGAAATCCTGTTGCCCGGTGAAGAAATCGGCGGTGGCGCATTCGCGCCCGCCCACCTGCTCGCGCAGGTGATCGGCCAGCCCGCCGGGAAACTGGAACACCGCCTCCGCCGGCGTGTCCGTTCCCTCGACCAACTCCGGCGCGCATTTCCAGCGGATCTCGACGCCCGCGAACAGATACGCCTTGGATCGTGCCAGCTTGTAGAGCCGTGCCGGCTTGAAATGCAGCTCGGGTCCGAAAATCTCGGTATCGGGAACGAAGCTGACCGAGGTGCCGCGGCGG
>NZ_LSJO01000565.1:0-3634 GCF_001556735.1 Sphingomonas sp. CCH9-F2
CCAGCATTCATCTCGTGACAGCCCGGAGTACCGCTCCCGCGATTACCCCATGTTTATGTGGTGAAAATCACACAGACCGGCCCGTTTTACGGCTTCGCCGCGAACATTTTGTCTCGACAACGCCACTAAAGTCATATTTATTGTCTCCAACAAACAGGGGAGGCAGTTATGGCGCAGATTCGGAATCACACGCAACGGCTGGCGGCGGCGGCGCTGCTGTCGGGAACGGCACTGGCGCTGTGCGCCACGCCGGCCCTCGCCCAGAGCGAACCCGGCGCGGCCGGTCCCGCCGGTGCGCAGGTCGATACGGCCGGCCCCACCGCCGGCCCTGCGGCGGGCGACGACATCGTCGTCACCGGCATCCGCGCCAGCCTGGCCAGCGCGCTGGAACTGAAGCGCGACACCGTCGGCATCGTCGATGCGATCTCCGCCAAGGACATCGGCGAGTTCCCCGACGCCAACATCGCCGAATCGCTGCAGCGCATCACCGGCGTGTCGGTGGATCGCGTCAACGGCGAAGGGCGCGGCATCACCGTCCGCGGACTGGGACCGGAATTCAACACCGTGCTGCTCAACGGCCGGCTGCTGTCGACGGAAGGCGGCGGCCGCTCCTTCTCCTTCGACATCCTGTCGTCGGAACTCATCACCGGCGCGGAAGTCTACAAATCGTCCGAGGCGCGGCTTCAGGAAGGCGGCATCGGATCGACCGTGATCCTGCGTACCGCGCGCCCGACCGATCGCGCCGGCTTCCACATGGCGGGCAGCGTCGCCGGTCGCCACGACAATACCTCCGATCGCATCACCCCGGTCGTATCGGGCGTCATCAGCGCCTCGAACGAGGATCGCACCTTCGGCGTGCTGGCCAGCTTCATCTACGACAAGCGCATCTCGCGGCTGTCGAACGTGTCGACCGACGGCTGGATCACCAACCAGAATATCGACACCAACAACGATGGCGTGAAGGACACCCGCCCGGTCCAGGCGGACGGATCGCGCGCGCAGGGCGTCGCGCTGCCGCGGACGGTCAACTTCACCTCGACCCGTAACGATCGTGAGCGGATCGGCGGCACCTTCGCGGTCGACTATGTCGCATCGGACACGCTGAAATTCGCGTTCGACGCGCTCTATACCCAGCAGAAGACCGCCAGCGTCACGAACCAGCTGGGCTATTACACCGATCCCGACCGGATCACCTCGGCCACGTTCAACGACAACCGCACCGTGACCAGCTTCACGGTGCTGCCCGCGACCGCCACGGCGGGGCTGGCGTCGGACAATATCCTGGCCACCAACCCGCAGAACGCGCGCACCTATCAACTCGGCATCAATGCCGAGTGGAAACCCGCGGAGGCGCTGACGCTGGTCTTCGATGCGGCGCATTCCAATACCCGCAACGATTCCGACCAGCTGTTCTACGTCGTCGGCACGCGCCAGATCGGCGTGACGCCCACCTTCACGCTCGCCGGGCCGGACGGGCTGCCGTCGATCACCAAGACGCTGGCCACCAACGACAAGTCGGCGCCGCGGCTGCACTGCTGCTCGGAACGCGGCGGGCGCAACCGCGATACCGTGAACCAGGCATCGGTCGACGCCACCTGGGACATCGGCACCGTCCTCGACAAGCTGCAGGGCGGCCTGCTGTTCACCAACCGCAAGAAGACCACGGTGGTGCGCGAATCGCCTGAGCCGCTGGGCTGTTTCTATTGCGGCTATCAGGCGCTGGCGCCCGGATCGCTGTTCACCGATTTCACCGCCAACGTGCAGGGCCGCAACCTGACCTGGCTGACCTATGACCGCGACGCGCTGGTCCGCTATTACGGGTCGGACGCGGCGGTGTCGCAGATTTCGGACGTCGACGCGCGCAACCGTTTCCTGGCGGTCTATCGCGGCAACAACAACAGCCTCGACCCGATCGATCGCGATCGCGGCTCGGGCACGGTGCGCGAAAACACCTTCTCCGGTTACCTGCAGGCCAGCTTCAAGGGCGATTTCGGCAGCAGCCGCTGGACCGCGATGGCCGGTGCGCGGCTGGTCCATACCGACGTCTATGCCACCGGCTATTCGGTGACCTTGCTCAACATCATCCAGAACCCCGCCGATCCCACCGCCGCAGTGCCGGTGTACAGCCCGACGGTGCCGGTCGATGCGCGCAACAAATATACCTACATCCTGCCCACGCTGAACTTCCGGCTCGACATCACCGATCAACTGACGGCGCGCCTCGCCGGGTCGCGCACGCTGACGCGGCCGACGCTCAGCCGGCTGGGGCTGTCGCAGGACTTCGTGTTCCGCCCGCCCGCCTCGAACACGGTCAGCGGCGGCAACCCGTTCCTGAAGCCGTTCCTGGCGTGGAACGCCGACGCCTCGCTCGACTATTATTTCAGCCGCACGAGCTACGCGAGCCTCGCGGGCTTCTACAAGAAGCTGGAGAATTTCATCATCTCCGGGCAGCAGCCGGAGGAATATTTCGGGCTGACCTTCCTCGCCAACCGTCCATACAACGCGCAGAAGGGCGACGTGTACGGGCTTGAGGCGGCGATCCAGACCACCTTCGACTTCCTGCCCGCGCCGCTCGACGGCTTCGGTGCCAGCGCCAACTATACGATGGTGAAAAGTTCGATCCGCTTCGACCCGTCGCTCAGCAACCAGTCGTTCAATGTCGAGGGGCTGTCCGACACCGCCAACGTGGTGCTGTTCTACGAAAAGGACGGGTTCCAGCTGCGCGGCGCGTACAACTGGCGCGCGCCGTTCCTGCGCCAGACGTTCGGCCCGCAAAGCCAGCCGGAGAACATCTTCGGCTACGACCAGATCGACCTGAGCGGATCGGCGCGGATCAACAGCAATGTCTCCGCCTTCTTCGAAGTGCTGAACCTCACCAACGCCAAGTTCCGCAGCTATTCGCGGTTCGAGGAACGGCTCATCACCGTGTCCGATCAGGGACGGCGTATCTCGCTGGGACTGCGCGCCAGCTTCTGACCCACGCGACCGGCCGTCGCGATGCCATATGGTATCGCGGCGGCCGGCGCATGCTGGCACGATGCACGCATGACCGCCCCCCTTCCCCAGCAGCTGCCAGATGGCCGCGTCGCGCATGTCCTGACGCTGTCGCACGGCGCGTTGCGGGTGCGGATCACCGATCTGGGCGCCACGATCCTGTCGCTGTCCGCCCCCGATCGGCATGGCGTCGTCGCCAATGTGCTGGTCGGCCCGGATACCCCCGCCGCGCATCCGGCCGGCGGCGGACCCGGCCCCTATGCCTATATGAACGCGACCTGCGGGCGCGTCGCCAATCGCGTCGCGGGCAGCACGATGCCGCTGGACGGCGCCACGATCGCGCTCGCCGCGAACGAGGGGCGCCACCAGCTGCACGGCGGGCCGCACGGCTTCGACCGCGCGATCTGGCGGATCGACGGGGCCGACGCGCGGCAGGCCACGCTGTCGCACGTCAGCCCCGACGGCGATCAGGGCTATCCCGGCGCCTTGACCGCCACGGCCACCTTCACGCTGAAAGACGCCGGGACGCTGTCGATCCGCTACACCGCACGCACCACGCGCGCGACGCACGTGAACCTGGTGTCGCACCTCTATTTCAACCTGTCGGGCATGGCGGGTGCGACGATCCACGATCATCGGC
>NZ_LSJO01000566.1:0-943 GCF_001556735.1 Sphingomonas sp. CCH9-F2
AAGGCGATCGAGGCGCTGGCGAAGCTCGCGCCCGAAACCGCGACCGTGCGACGCGGCGGGCAGACCAGCGAAATCCCGGTCGAGCAGATGGTCGTCGGGGACATTGCCATCGTCCGCCCGAACGAGCGCCTGCCTGCCGACGGCTTCGTCATCAAGGGCACCAGCGCGATCAACCAGGCCCCGGTCACGGGTGAAAGCATCCCGGTCGACAAGGTGCCGGTCGCAGATGCCGCAGCGGCACGCGCCAAGCCCGATGCAGTCGACGCGGAAAGCCGGGTTTTTGCTGGTACGATCAACGGCGGCGGCGCGATCGAGATCGAGGTGACACGCCGTTCCAATGAAAGCGCGCTTGCCAAGGTCGTGAAGATGGTGAGCGAAGCGGAGACGCAGAAGTCGCCGACGCAGCGCTTCACCGACCGGTTCGAACGGATCTTCGTGCCCGCCGTCCTGGTCCTGTCAGTGCTCCTGCTGTTCGCATGGGTGGTCGTCGACGAGCCGTTCCGCGACAGCTTCTATCGCGCGATGGCGGTGCTGGTGGCGGCAAGCCCGTGCGCGCTCGCGATCGCAACGCCGAGCGCGGTCCTGTCGGGCGTTGCCCGTGCAGCGCGGGGCGGCGTGCTCGTGAAGGGCGGTGCACCGCTCGAAAACCTCGGGTCGCTCAAAGCGATCGCTTTCGACAAGACGGGCACGCTGACCGAAGGTCGTCCGCGCATCACTGATGTCGTGCCCGTCGATGGCGCCGATGAAGGCGAGTTGCTGGCGCTGGCTGTCGCCGTCGAAGCGTTGAGCGACCATCCCCTGGCCCAAGCGATCGTCAAGGACGGCCGCGAACGTCTGAACGATCGTGCCGTGCCGACTGCCGGCGACCTCAAGAGCCTGACCGGTCGGGGCGTCACCGCGAGCGTGGATGGCGAGACGGTGTGGATCGGCAAGGCCGAGATGT
>NZ_LSJO01000567.1:0-1035 GCF_001556735.1 Sphingomonas sp. CCH9-F2
CCCGCCGCGAACGCGCGCAGCTCGCGCCGGACGCGAGTGGCCTGGCTCGGCTCCACCGGTTCGCCGCGCTCGGCCACACGGGTCAGGTCGCCCAGCGCGAGCCGCAGGTGCTGCTGCGCCTCGTCCCCGGTGTTCTCGTCGCGCAGGATCTGGCTCAGCCGGCCGACGCGCACATTTTCCAGGCTGACGTCGCGCGCGATCACGCCGCCGCTGAACAGCAGGCCGAGCGCCAGTGCGAGCACCAGGCCGAAGGCGCACAGGGCGCGGAACGAGATCGAGCGCGGCAACATCGTGGCAAGTGCCGAACGAGGTGACAGAATCAGGTTACGTAATCCTTTATCGTCCGCGGCTCGCCACCGAACGGGTGCGGCGGCGTTATTCCCTTCGGATCAGTCGCGATGGACATGGAAGGAAGGCCGCGATGCTCGAACATCTTCCCCACTGGCTGGGCAGCATGTTGCGCCCGGTACGTGCCGGTCATGCCAAGCTGGCGATCGTGCAGGACGGCATCGCGCCGCCCGCCGCGCGCCTGTCGCTGACCAGCCCGGCGTTCGCCGATGGCGGGCGGTTGCCCGTGCGGTTCACTGCCGACGGCGACGGCGTGTCGCCGCCGCTGGTCTGGCACGGCGTCCCTGCCGACGCCGCAGCGCTGGCGCTGCTGGTCGAGGATCCCGACGCGCCCACCCCCAGCCCGCTGGTCCATGCGCTGCTATGGGATCTGCCGCCCGCCGACGGCGCGCTGGCCGAAGGCACGATCGCGCCGGATTCGGGTGAGGATATCGGGCGCAACAGCTATGGCGCACACGGCTGGCTGCCGCCCGATCCGCCCAACGGCCATGGCAACCACGATTATGTATTCCAATTGTTCGCACTGTCGCGCGTCCCGGCGCTGGACGAAGCCGCCGGCCGCGCCGCGCTGCTCGATGCGATCCGCGGGCATGTGATCGACGCCGCGCTGCTGACCGGCACCTATTCGCGCGGAGAAGAATCGCCCATCGGCCCGGTGGGAACAGGGGAAGCAGTGGCGGCCGGCGG
>NZ_LSJO01000568.1:0-2970 GCF_001556735.1 Sphingomonas sp. CCH9-F2
CCCCCGCCCCCAACCCCGCGATCGTCTCAACATTCGCAACATTCGCGGGCGCGGCGCGGTGATGACCGACGCGCGCACCGCGCTGCGCGAGGCGGCCGCGCGCTTCGGCTTTTCCGCGACGCCGCGGCTCGATGCCGAACTGCTGCTGGCGCATGCCATGGGGATCACCCGCGAGCGGTTGCTGCTGACGCTCGGCGACCATCCGGTGCCGCCCGCTTTCGCCGCGCTGGTGGAGCGGCGCGCCGCGCACGAGCCGGTCGCCTATATCACCGGCACGCGCGCCTTCTGGACGATCGACCTGGCGGTCGGCCCGGGCGCGCTGGTGCCGCGTGCCGACAGCGAGACGCTGATCGAGGCGGCGGTCGATCATTTCGCGGGCACCGCCGGCCCCGCACGGATCCTCGATCTGGGCACGGGGCCGGGGACGCTGCTGCTCGCCGCGCTGGCGCAATGGCCGGGGGCGAGCGGGCTGGGGGTGGACGCCTCCGCCGCCGCGCTGGGTCAGGCGCGCGGCAATGCGCAGGCGCTCGGGATGGGCGCGCGCGCCGCCTTCCGGCTCGGCGACTGGGGCGCGGGGCTGGCGGAGCGGTTCGACCTCATCCTCGCCAACCCGCCCTATATCGCGACCGATGCCGATCTGCCGGCCGAGGTGCGCGGCTACGAACCGGCGCAGGCGCTGTTCGCCGGGGCGGACGGGCTGGACGACTATCGCCGCATCGCGCCGCAGTTGCGCGCGCTGCTGGCGCCGGGCGGGGTCGCCTGTATCGAGATCGGCTGGGACCAGGGCGCGGCGGTGCCCGCGCTGCTGGCGGCCGAAGGGTTGTCGGCCACGGTTCGCCGCGATCTGGGCGGGCGCGACCGCTGCGTGATCGCGATGGCCGGATCGGGCGGTTGAAGCAGCGCGTGCGCATCCCAATATTTTCCTTTGAGAACGCCTGCCGAGCCGCTAGAGACACGGGCGGGGCACGCGCACTCACGATACGGTTGTACGAGGCGTCTTGTCCTCCCTTCGTCATTAGCCGCTGCAGTCCGGCGGCCATGGCAGGCCCGCATCGACCATGGTCGATGTGCGGCGGGACATTGCTGCAACCAGCGCCCTGCGTCGGACCGATCGTCGGCTGACCGGGGCGTGCAAGGGCCGGTTTTGATTTCGGGGCTTTGGTTTTCGGGACGAGGACAGTGATTTGATCAATAACCGTCAGAACGGTCGCCGTCGCGGCCGTGGTGGTGGCCAGCGCCAGGGCGGCGGCGGCCAGGGACAGCGTGACAGCGGCAATCGGATCGACAGTCGCGCGCGCGGCAATGCGGCGCAGCTGCTCGAAAAATACAAGAACATGGCGCGCGACGCGCAAATGTCCGGCGATCGCGTCAACACCGAATATTATCTGCAGTTCGCGGACCATTATTTCCGCGTCCTCGCCGACCAGCGCGGCCGCACCGACGACCAGCCGCAGCGCCGCACCCGCGACGATTTCGACCAGTTCGACGATATCGACGACTTCGGTGACGAAGGCGAGCCGATCCGCGGCGAGGAACAGGCGCGCGCCAGCGAGGCCGATGCGCCGCAGCGCGAGCGTGGCGACCGCGGGGACCGCGGCCGCGATCGCCAGCGCGACGGGAACCGCGAGTTCGCCGGGCGTGAGGGCGGGCGAGAGGATCGTCCGGATCGTCAGGATCGTCGCCCCGCGCGAGAGGATCGCCAGGATCGCCGCAACGGTCACGCCGCCCCGGTAGAGGGCGGGCGCAACGGCCATGCCGGTGCTGAGGACGATCGCGCGCCGCTGACCGCCGCGACGGCGGAAGCCGCTCCGGCCGACGAAGGCGCCGCGCCGCGTCGCCGCACGCGCAAGCCGCGCGAGGCCGCCGCGCCGGTCGAGGCGGCCGGCTTCGACGCCGATCGCCTGCCGCCGTCGCTGGGCATTTCCGCCGCCGCGGAACCGGCGCCCGCCGCCGACGCCGGCGATGTCGCGGAAGAGGCACCCAAGCCGCGCCGCCGCCGCGTCCGCACGGCGGCTGCCGAGGCTGCGGCCGAATAGGCGCGCCCTTCGCTTCGCTGCGATGACGGTCCGGCCCCGCCCGCCCTTCGTGGCCGGCGGGGCCGCTTCGTGTCCGGCGGTCGAGACGAAGCGTTAAGCCGCGCCGCGTAGGAAGGCCCGATGCCCACGCTTGCCGAGCATATCAACTGGCACCTCAAGCTGCCGCAGCACGGCTGGATCGTGCGCGGCGTGCGCGATACGCCGCCGCTCACGGCCCGCGACGACGGCGTCATCCTGCTCTCGATGGTCGGCACCGCCTCGGTGCTGCCCTATCTGGTGGCGGTGAAGACCTTCGCACTGGCGCTGGGGCGCGGGCGGGTGGTGATCGTCGACGACGGCACGCTGACGCCCCGTGACCGCGACCTGCTGGCCTGGCATCTCGCCGATCCGCGCATCATCGCGATCGACGCGGTCGATACCGGCCCATGCCCGCGCGGCGGCACCTGGGAACGGCTGCTGACGATCCTCGACCTGCGCCGCGACGCTTATGTCATTCAGCTCGATTCGGACACGCTGACGCTGGGCGCGGTGCCGGAGGTGGCGGCGGCGATCGATGCCGGGCGCTGCTTCACGCTGCGCGGCGAGGAATCGGCGCAATTGCTGGCCGCGGATGATTTCGTCGCGCGGCTGGCGTCCGAGAACAGCCGTCACGTCCAGCGCGCGATCGAACAGGCGATCGACCGCACCGGCATCGCCCGCTACGTCCGCGGCTGTTCGGGGTTCGCCGGCTTCGCCCCTTCGAGCGAAGGGCGCGCCGTTGCGGAGAGCTTCAGCCGCGCCGCCGAGGGGATCGTCGGCGCCGCGCGCTGGCGCGAATGGGGAACGGAGCAGGTGACCTCGAACGTCGTCGTCGCCAACAGCGCCGATCCGCTGCTGCTCCCGTATGACCGCTATCGCAATTTCTGGAACGATGGCGTGCCGGCGGGGGTGGGGG
>NZ_LSJO01000569.1:0-14964 GCF_001556735.1 Sphingomonas sp. CCH9-F2
GCCTTGCCCACCGCCATGACGATGCGGCCCCAATTGGCATCCTCTCCCGCGATCGCGGTCTTCACCAGCGGGGAATTGGCGATCGACATCGCGATGCGATGCGCCGACGCGTCGCTCTCGGCGCCCTCCACCGCGATCTCGATCAGTTTCGACGCGCCCTCGCCGTCGCGCACGACCAGCAGCGCGAGCTGGCGGCAGACGTCGGCCAGCGCGGCGCGGAAGGCATCGGCGCCGTTGCTGTCGTCACCCGACAGCGGCGCGTTGCCCGCCGCGCCGGTGGCGAAGGCGAGCACGGTGTCGCTGGTCGAGGTGTCGCTGTCGACCGTGATGCACGAAAAGGTGCGCGTATTCGCTGCCGACAGCGCGGCCTGGAGGAACGGCGCCTCCACCGCGGCGTCGGTGAAGATGAAGCCAAGCATCGTCGCCATATCCGGCGCGATCATCCCCGAGCCCTTGATGACCGCGGCGATCGTGACGGTCCGCCCGTCGACCACCGCGGTGGCCATCGCCCCCTTGGGATAGGTGTCGGTCGTGCCGATCGTCTCGGCCGTGGCGCGCCAGTCGGCGGCGGGTGCGGCATAGGCGGCGGCAAGCCCGGCCTGCGCCTTGTCGATCGGCAGGGGTACGCCGATGACGCCGGTGGAGGCGACGAACACGTCGGACGGGCGACAGCCGAGATGCGCCGCGGTCTGCGCCGCGATCGCCTCCACCGCGGCGCGCCCGCGATGACCGGTGAAGGCGTTCGAATTGCCCGCGTTCACCACCAAAGCGCGCGCCTCGCCCAGCACCAGCGCCTGGCGGCACCATTCTACCTCCGGTGAGGGACATTTCGACTGCGTCGTCACGCCCGCGACGGTGGTGCCGGGCGCCAGCTCCACGAACGTCAGGTCGCAGCGGTCCCAGTCCTTGTACCGCGCCCGCGCGACGCGCAGCGTGACCCCCGCAACCGGCGGCATGGTGGGGAAGGGCAGGGCGAGCGGGGAGATGGACACCGACATGGCCCCGCCATAAACCCGGCGACGATGGGGGCAAGAGTGCTGCGATGGATACGCTGGAGGATCTGAGCCGGCGTAGCGGATCGGGAACGGTCGGCGCGCCGCCGGCTTCGTCGCCATCGGGCCGCCGCCGCTTCGTCGGCAATGGGCGCGGGGTGATGCTGGGCGTGCTGGCGATCGTCGCGATCCTGACGGTCGCGCGGCTGGTGACAATGGTCTGGCTGCTGGATGCGGGCTGGGCATGGAGCCTGCGCCAGCCGCTGCCGCCGGCGGTCGACCGCTGGATGTTCCCGGGGGCGCGCGCGCCCGTCCCGCTCGATCGGGCGATGTGGCTGACGTCGGCCGATTATGCCGATGACGCCGATGACGCTCCGTGGTGGCAGCGGATCGAGCCGAGCGTGATAGGGCTGCGCGTGTCGCCGGAAGGAAAGGTGCAGGATTGCTGGACCGAACGGACCAGCGGCAGCGCGCAGCTTAACGATCTTGCGTGCGAGCGGATCATGCAGCGCGCGCGGTTCGTCCCCGCCTATGATGCCAACGGTCGCGCCGTGGCGGTGGATATCCGCCAACGGATCAACTGGATCGCCCGCCCGTATCGGATAGAGCCGCGTGAGTGGAGCTACACGATCGACGTGCCCGCGCATGGCGGCGCGTTGCGCTGCGACGCGATCATGGATGGCGAGCGCCTGGCCGTTTCTGCCAGGGAGTGCGAGCGTGAGCGTGAATGGGTACAACCGCTGCGTCGGCAGACCGGTCTGTCGGGCGCGCTTCGTATTACGGTCCGGACACGGTCGGCCGTCCGGTCCGGTGCGCCGCCCGCGCCACTGCCGCCCCCGCCGGCGCGCGCGCAGGTCGTGGAGGAAAACCGGCTGTGGATGCGGGTGGACTCCGACGGCACGGCGCATGATTGTCGCGACGAGCATATCGTGGGGGATCGGTGGGCGCCACCGGGCCGCAATCCATGCACGCTCGAACGACGGGTGGTGTCCCCGGCGACGGAAAGGGATCAGCAATGGGTGATACAGCGCCGCGTGATGGTGGAAGCGACACCGCAGCGGTGACGCCGGCGCACGAGGAGCGTCGCGCGACCGTCCTTGAAGGGCCGGTGTCGCGGCTGGGCCATAGCCTGTTGCCGGCGGTGTTGCTGGCCGTGGGCATGGCATTGCTGGTGGCCATCATCGGCCTGATCGCGGTCGCCGCGCACGACTGGATCGAAGGGCGACGCGACGTGCGTGCGGCGCAGGATGTCGCTGCCACCCGACGTGCGCCCGGTGGCCCGTCGCCCTCCATCAGCAAGGCGGGGGACGAACTTAGCTGGTTCAGCGCCGACGATTATCCGCAGGAGTCGCTGCGCCGTGACGAGCAGGGCACGGTGACCGTTCGCTGGACGATCGGCGTGGACGGCAGGGTCAGTGAATGTCACGCCGCGCAATCGAGCGGTTTTCCGCGTCTGGATGCGGTGTCCTGCGAGGTGCTGGTGAAGCGCGCACGCTATTATCCGGCGCGCAATGCGCAAGGGCAGCCGATCGCCAGTACGCGGCAGCGCCGTATCACCTGGCGCCTTCCCGAGGCGTGATCCCGTCGCAAAGGTGGACGGCGCCGTGCGCGCGTCCTATGTCCGTCCCCGCAATGAACCTGCTGCTGCTTCTTTCCGCGCTGCTGTCGGCCCTGTCCGGGCTGGGTGGGGGCGTGCGGCAGGCGCCGGTCGCGCAGCAGGGGGTGGCGCAGCAGGTGCGCGACGTCGTGGTGTCGACCGCCGCCGCGCGGGTGGCGCTGCGCCCCACGCAGCCGAATGCCGCGCTGGCGGATGTCGTCGCTGCACCTGTCGTCACCGTGCTGCGCCTGGCCGCGGCCGAGCCGATCTTCGCGCGGCGCCGGCGCGAATAACGACGCCACCGGCGGCACGCGCCGGCGATTTGCGACGTTTCCCCTTTTTTCGCGCGCGGGCCGGCATGATCCGGCGCCGCGCCGCCATCAGATACAGGATCAGGCCCATGTTCGGCGGCATCGCCAAGTCTTTGTTCGGTTCGTCCAACGACCGATACGTCAAGTCGCTCAACCCCATCCTCGCCAAGATCGCCTCGTTCGAGGACGGATTGCAGGCGATGGACGACGACACGCTGTCGCAGCAGACGGTCCGCTTTCGCGAGCGTCTGGCCGCCGGAGAGACGCTGGACGACCTGCTGCCCGAGGCGTTCGCGACGGTGCGCGAGGCGGCGCGGCGGGTGCTGGGGCAGCGGCATTACGACGTGCAGATGATCGGTGGCATCGTCCTGCATCGCGGCGAGATCGCCGAGATGCGTACCGGTGAGGGCAAGACGCTGGTCGCGACGCTGGCGACCTATCTGAACGCGCTGCCGGGGGATGGCGTCCACGTCATCACCGTCAACGATTACCTGGCCAGCCGTGACGCGGACTGGATGGGTCGCGTCTATCGCTTCCTGGGCCTGACCACGGGCGTGATCGTCCCGAACCTGACCGACGAGGAACGCCGCGCCGCTTATGCCGCGGACATCACCTATGGCACGAACAACGAGTTCGGCTTCGATTACCTGCGCGACAACATGAAGTACGAGCGCCAGCAGATGGTGCAGCGCCCGTTCGCGATGGCGATCGTCGACGAGGTGGACTCGGTGCTGATCGATGAGGCGCGCACGCCACTGATCATCTCCGGTCCGACCGACGACAAGAGCGAGCTGTATATCGGCGTCGATGAGATCGTGAAGCAGCTGTCCGAGGACGATTACGAGAAGGACGAGAAGCAGAAGACGATCGTCCTGACCGAGGACGGGACCGAGCGCGCCGAGCGGATGTTGGAAGCCGCCGGGCTCCTGCAGGGCGCGAACCTGTACGATTTTGAGAATACGCAGGTGGTCCACCACCTGAACCAGGCGCTGCGCGCGAACGTGATGTTCAAGCGCGATACGGATTACATCGTGAAGGATGGCAAGGTCGTCATCATCGACGAATTCACCGGCCGGATGATGGACGGGCGCCGCTGGTCCGACGGGCTGCACCAGGCAGTGGAGGCCAAGGAAGGCGTGACGATCGAGCCGGAAAACCAGACGATGGCGTCCATCACCTTCCAGAACTATTTCCGCATGTACCCCAAGCTGGCCGGGATGACCGGCACCGCGGCGACCGAGGCGGCGGAATTTTACGACATCTACAAGATGAACGTCGTCACCATCCCGACCAACCGGCCGGTGCACCGCATCGATGAGGAAGATACCTTCTACAAGTCGACCGAGGACAAGTTCCGCGGCATCGCGCGCACCATCCGCGAACATGCGCAAAAGGGTCAGCCGGTGCTGGTCGGCACCGTGTCGATCGAGAAGTCCGAGCTTTTGAGCGAGTTCCTGCGCCAGGAAGGTGTCGACCATTCGGTGCTGAACGCACGCTATCACGAGCGCGAGGCGCATATCGTGGCGCAGGCCGGTCGGCTGGGCGCGGTGACGATCGCCACCAACATGGCGGGCCGCGGCACCGACATCCAGCTGGGCGGCAATCTGGAGATGCGCGTCGAGGACGAACTGGCCGGGATGCCCGAAGGGCCGGAGCGCGACGCCGCGATCGAGCAGATCCGCGCCGAGATCGCGGTGGAAAAGCAGAAGGTGCTGGAGGCCGGGGGCCTGTTCGTGCTGGCGACCGAGCGGCACGAGAGCCGCCGTATCGACAATCAGCTGCGCGGCCGGTCGGGGCGGCAGGGCGATCCGGGGCTGTCGCGCTTCTACCTGTCGCTGGACGACGACCTGCTGCGCATCTTCGGCCCGGACACGCTGTTCGCCAAGATGATGCGCTCCTCGATCGAGGATGGCGAGGCGATGCCGCCGTCCAAGTGGATGACCAAGGCGATCGAGACCGCGCAGAAGAAGGTCGAGGCGCGCAACTACGACATTCGCAAGCAGGTGGTCGAATATGACGACGTCATGAACGACCAGCGCAAGGTGATCTACGAACAGCGCGCCGACATCATGGACGCCGATACGGTCGGGGAGGTCGTCAGCGACATGCGTGCCGAGACGGTGAATGCGATCGTCGGCGATGCCTGCCCGCCCAATTCCTATCCCGAGCAGTGGGACGTGCCGGGAATGAAGGCGCGGCTGGCGGAGATCCTGAACATCGAGCCGCCGATCGACGATTGGCTTCAGGAAGATGCCATCGACGTCGAGCTCGTGACCGAGCGTATCCAGGCCGAGGCCGACGCCGCGGTCACCGCCAAGTCGGCCGAGCTGGAGCCGGACACCTGGACACAGGTGGAAAAGTCGATCCTGCTCCAGAACCTGGACCATCACTGGAAGGAGCATCTGTCGACGCTCGACGCGCTGCGGCAGGTCGTCCACCTGCGTGCCTATGCGCAGAAGACGCCGATCAACGAGTACAAGCAGGAAGCCTTCAACCTGTTCCAGCGGATGCTCGACGCGATCCGCGAGGATGTGACGAAGACGATCGCACATGCGCAGTTCCGGATGCAGGAGCCGCCGCCGCTGCCCGACCTGCCCGATTTCATCACGACGCACTTCGATCCGTTCACGGGCGAGGACAATTCGAACGATATCGATGCGGGCACGCTGGGCCTCATCACCACGCAGCTGCCGCCGTTACAGATCATCCAGCCGGCAGCACCGGCGGAGCTGGGCGACGATCCGGCGAGCTGGGTCGGCGTGGTCAGCCGCAACGCGCCATGCCCGTGCGGATCTGGGCGCAAATACAAGCACTGCCACGGCGCGGCCTGATCCGATCAGCAACAGGGGTGAATATCATTCCCGTCATGCCGGACGCGTTCCGGCATCCACGGTTGGGCCTATCGCGACTGCCGGGATGTTTCGGCAAACGGCGCCGGCCATTCGATCCAGGCAATAGAAAAGGGGCTGGCGTCGGTGTGACGCCAGCCCCTTTTCGATGTCGGCAGGCCGCCTTGCTTACGGGCGCGGCAGCTTCACGGTCGGGCCGATCGAATCGACGACCGCGCGAGCGTTGAAGGCGCGGACGTTGCCGCGTTCCGGCGTGCCCTTGAACATCACGATCTCCGCCGAGGCCTCGTAGCGGTCGATGGTGCGGATGTCGGCACCGCCGCCCCACGCCCAGGGATCGCCCCAGAACGGATCCCACGCGCGATAGCCCCAGCCGCGGCCATAGAAGCCCCAGCGCGGACCCCACAGCCCGCCGCCCCAGCCGCCGAAGCCCGGACCCCAGGCGCCCGGCGTCGAATAGGTCCGCGCCTGACGGTCGGTGTCGCGATCGGCCATGACGAAATAGTCATAGCCGTTCTGCAATGTCAGCTCCGCCGCGCGGAACAGCAGATAGCGTTCGACGACGTCGCGATCGGTGACCGTGTTGCCCGCGAAGGTGACGCGGAAACGGTTCGGCTCGATCTGCGTATCGCTGTAACCGGTGCGATAGAAACCCGATCCGGTCGCCGGGCGATAGGTCGTTTCGGTCGCGCACGCGGCGACCAGAGTCGTGCTGGCTGCCAGCGCCACCACCATGGCCCTTCGGCCCCAGTTCTTCAGCATCTACTAACCCTCCAACGCACGGGCCTTGATCCAGGCAGTGCGATGGGTATCGCATAGCCGCTGGCAGTGGAACGTGCGATGAACGGTTTCGCTCCGACGACAAGCTGCGACGCCGCAGCGCGGGGCCTGGTGACCGCAAAAAGAACCGCACAAGGGGGTTGCGCCGCCCAAATCCGCGTTTATAGACGCTGCCTCACGCTGTTCCCTGATAGCTCAGCGGTAGAGCTCTCGACTGTTAATCGAGCGGCCGTAGGTTCGAATCCTACTCAGGGAGCCACCTCTTTTCTAAACATCGTCGGCCACCACCACGCCAGGCGTATCGCCATGGCGCCTTCGTCGTGCCCGGTTTCTAAAACGATCGACTTGCATCGTCCCTGCGGGGCGGCCATGCCATTTCCAACGACAAGGGAGAGGATGATGGCCGAGTTTGCTGGCAAGCATGTGTTCGTCGCGGGGGCGTCAAGCGGGATCAACCTGGAGATCGCGCACGCCTTCGGCGCGACCGGCGCGAAGGTGACGGTGCTGAGCCGCAGCGAGGAGAAGATCGCGGCGGCGGCGCAGGGTCTTCGCGATGCGGGGGCGACCGCGCTGGGGATTGCGTGCGATGTGCGCGACTATGCGGGGCTGGAGGCGGCGTTCGCGCAAGGCGTGGCGGTGCACGGCCCGGTCGACGTACTGGTTTCGGGTGCGGCGGGCAATTTCCTGGCGCCCGCGTTGAAGACCAGCGCCAACGCCTTCAAGACCGTGATCGATATCGACCTGCTGGGCACATACAACGTGTTCCGCGCCAGCTGGGATCACCTCACCAAGCCGGGGGCGTCGCTGATCGCGATCACCGCGGGGCAGGCGGTGCACCCGATGGCGTTTCAGATTCACGCGTGCGCCGCGAAGGCCGGGGTCAATATGGTCACCAAGTGCCTGGCGCTGGAATGGGGACCGGCGGGCGTGCGCGTCAACGCCATCTCCCCCGGCCCGATCGCTGATACCGAGGGGATGCGCCGGCTGGCCGACCCGGTGCGCGAGGCGAAGATCAAGAAGTCGCTGCCGCTGCGCGATTACGGCACCAAGGCGGATATCGCGGAAGCGGCGATGTTCCTGTCGAGCCCGGCGGCCAAATATATCACCGGCACGATCCTCAACGTCGACGGCGGCAATGACCTGGGCGATGCCAGCGCCGATGCACTGGCCATCGGGGGGTGACGCCCCCGCCGCGCCGCGCGGTCAGGCGATGAACTGTTCCATCGTGATGCGATCGTCGAGCGCATGTTCGGGATCGAACAGCAGCGTCAACTCGCGCGCGCGGTCCATCGCGATATCGACCTGCGCGACGTCGCGGATCTCGCGCTGATCGGCGACTGCCGAGACCGGGCGCTTGGCGGCGTCGAGCACCCGTAGCGCAACGCGCGCACGGTCCGGCAGGATCGCGCCGCGCCAGCGCCGAGGGCGAAACGCGCTGATCGCCGTCAGCGCCAGCATCTGCGATCCCAGCGGCAGTATCGGACCGTGCGCGGAGAGGTTGTAGGCGGTGGATCCCGCAGGCGTGGCGACGAGTATGCCGTCGCACGACAGTTCGTCCAGCACGATGCGGTCGTTGACCTTCACCTCGATCTTCGCGGTCTGCCGCGTTTCGCGCAGCAGCGACACTTCGTTGATCGCGGGCAACGTATGGACCCGGCCGTCCACCCCCACGGCGGTGGCGGTCAGCGGGGTCACCTGGAACGCGCGCGCACGCTCGATCCGGCCGTCCAGATCGTGGCGGCGCCATTCGTTCATCATGAAGCCGACGGTGCCCAGGTTCATCCCGAACACCGGGATGATCGGCCGCCGCCGCTCCAGCAGAATATGCAGTGTCTGGAGCATGAAGCCGTCGCCGCCCAGCGCGACGACCAGATCGGCATCGTCCAGCGAGCACCAGTCCCAGGCATCGGCCAGTTCGGCGCGCGCCGCCTGCGCGGGCGGGGTGGGCGAGGCGACCAGCGCCCGCCGCGGATAGCGGCTCATCCCCCGGTCACGCTCATGTGGCGCGACACCGCCGGCGCGGCATCGCGCGCGATGCGGAAATCGTGGCGGCGCGGCTTGGTGGTCAACGCATCCTCGATCGCGGCGTCGAGCGCCGCTACGCCGCCGTCCCGCAGCGCCGCGCGCAGATTGCGCTGATCGTCATGGCCCAGGCAGGTGTACAGCCGCCCCTCGGTCGTCAGCCGGACGCGGTTGCAGCCGTCGCAGAAATTGGCGGTCAGCGGCGAGATGAGACCGAGCCGCGTGCCCGTCCCCTCGATCCGCCAGTAGCGCGCCGGACCGCCGGTTCCGTTCGTATCGCGGACCAGCGGGAACAGCGGGTCGAGCCGCTCCTTCACCGCGGTGAGCGGCAGGAACCGATCGGTGCGATCCTCATCGATCGCGCCCAGCGGCATCGTCTCGATCAGGGTCAGGTCGTGCCCCTGCGCGATGCACCAGTCGAGCATCGCGGGAATGTCGTCCTCGTTCAGGCCCTTCAGCGCAACCATGTTGATCTTCACAGTCAGCCCTGCGTCGCGCGCGGCGGCGATACCGTCCAGCACCTGCGCGATATCGCCGTGGCGGGTGATGAAGCGGAAGCGATCGGCGTCGAGCGTATCGACGCTGACGTTCAGGCGGCGGATTCCCGCGTCATACAGCGCGGCGGCATGATCGCGCAGCCGGGTGCCGTTGGTGGTCATCGTCAGTTCGTCGAGCGGCCCGCCGACATGCCGGCCCAGCCGCTGCACCAGTTGCAGCACGTCGCGCCGCACCAGCGGTTCGCCGCCGGACAGCCGCACCTTGCGCACGCCGCGCGCGATGAAGCGTTCGGCGATCACCGCCAGCTCCTCCAGCGTGGCGATCTTCGCACGCGGCAGGAAGGTCATCTCCTCCGCCATGCAATAGCGGCAGCGCAGGTCGCAGCGATCGGTAACGGAGATGCGCAGATAGCGGATCGTCCGGCCGAACCCGTCGACCAGCGGCGCTTGCGTCCTGTTTTCGGTCATCTGCGTCACAACGAAAGAGCTAGGCATCTGTTCATCCGGGAGCAAGAGCCGATTGCCCCGCCTGTCCCGCCCCCTTACGAGGCGGGGGTGAGCAGGGAGCAAGAGCAGACAGACGCGCCGCGGGACGACCGCCGCGCCGCGGGGCGGGCGGCGACCCCCGAGCAGGTCCGGTTCGTCGCCGATACGGGGGCGAGCGCCGGCGGCGTGACCGCGATCGTCGCCGCGCCGACCAGTTTCGAGATCGTCAACGCCGCGTTCGGACGCACGCTGGGCGACCGGCTGGTGCAGGCGATGGCCGCGCGGCTCGACGCGGTGCTGGCCGATTATCGCAGCGTCGCGGAGCGCGCCGGCGCCACTTTTTCGATGCTGGTCGGCGGGCCGCCGGCCGAGGGCGACCGGGCGGCGGCGGCGGTCGAGCGTGCGCTGGGCGCGCCGTTCGCGGTGGAAGGCGAGACGATCCATGTCGGCGCGCGGATCGGGCTGGCGCGGATGAGCGAGGGCGAGCCGGTAAGCGACCTGCTGTTCCGGGCGGCCGGTGCGCTGGAGCGCGCCCGCGCCAGCGACGGCGCCACCACGCGCGTGGCGAGCGAGGGCGAGGGCGCGGCGCTGGCGGCGCTGGCCGCGGACCTCCACCGCGCGATCGAGCGCGGCGAGATCGACGTGCTGTTCCAGCCGCAGGTGGCGATGGCCGATGGCCGCATCATCGGCGCGGAGGCGCTGGTGCGCTGGGCGCATCCACGGCTCGGCCCGCTGGGCGCGGAACGGTTGCTGGCGGCGGCGGAGCGTGCCGACCTGGGCGTGGCGCTATCCGACCATGTCCAGACGCTGGCGATGGCGCGGATGGCGATGTGGCCGGAATCCTTGCGCGGGCTGCGGGTGTCGCTGAACGTCACCGCGGCGGACATCTCGCGCGACGGCTTCGCCGCGCAGTTCCTCGATCGCGTAGCGGCGGCGGGGATCGCGCCGGAACAGGTGACCGCGGAGGTGACCGAAAGCGGCGTGATCCATGATCTGGCGGCGGCGAACCGCGCGCTGGCCGCGCTGCGGGAGGGCGGGTGCCGGGTGGCGCTGGACGATTTCGGGACCGGCTATTCCAGCCTCGCCTATCTGTCGCAACTGCCGCTGGATTACCTCAAGATCGACCGCGCGCTGACGCAGGCGATCGACGGCGACGCGCGCGGGCGCACGGTCGTAGACGGCGTCATCACGATCGCCGCCGGACTGGGGCTGGAGACGATCGCGGAGGGTGTCGAGACCGAGGCGCAGCGCGCCTTGCTGGCGGCGCGTGGCTGCACTTACTATCAGGGCTTCCTGTGCGCCGGGGCGCTCGACGATGCGGCGCTGGCGCGGCTGGTGGAGGGTCGGCGATGAGATATGGCGTGGCGATCGCGGCGGCGGCGATGATGGCGCCCGCGGCGGCCGGGGCGCAGGCCGCGGCGACGCCGCAGGTCGCGATCACGGCCGCGATGGCCGACAGTGCGGCGGGCTGGGATGCGGGCGACTTGCCGAAGTTCATGGCGATCTATGCCGATGATGCCATCTATGTCGCAGGCGACAAGGTGGTCGGCGGCAAGGCGGCGATCGCGGCGCGTTATGCCAAAAGCTTCACGGCCGGCGGCAATGCCCGCGGGCGGCTGCGTTTCCAGCCGCAGGCGTGGCGGACGCTGAGCGCGGTCCACATGCTGCTGGTGGCGCGCTGGACGCTGACGCCCGACGGCGATGCCAAGCCGCAGACGGGACTGACGACGCTGGTGTTCGAGCGGCGCAAGGCGGGCTGGCGGATCATTTCGGATCACAGCAGCTGAGGACGGCGCGGCGCGTGACTCCGGGGAGATCCCGGCTTTCGCCGGGATGACGCCTGGGGCGGGCCGCGATGATGTTTGCGGCCGGCGTCACCCCGCCGCCTTGGCCAACCCCTTCGACAGTTGCAGCGCGCCGTGCAGCCGCGCTTGCGGGTCGTTCCACGCGCGTGTCAGCGCCAGTTTCGAATCCGGGCGCAGCTTCGCGATGCCGCCCAGCTTGTCGACATAGGCGAGCAGGGCCGGCACGTTGGGCGGCGTATCGTCGTGGAAGGTCACCAGTGCGCCCTTCGGCCCCACGTCCAGCTTGGCGACGCACGCGGTTCGCGCATTGAGCTTGATCTCCATGATCTTGACCAGATTGTCGGTCGCCTCCGGCAGCGCGCCGAAGCGGTCGATCATTTCCGCGGCGAATTCCTCCAGTCCGCGCACGTCCTCCACATCGTTGAGGCGGCGGTACAGGCCCATGCGCAGGTCGAGGTCGGGGACGTACTCCTCAGGGATCAGGATCGGCGCATCGACGGTGATCTGCGGCGAGAAGTCGCGCTGGCGCTCGCGCAGGCCGCCCGCCTTGGCCTCCATGATCGCCTCTTCCAGCATCGACTGGTAGAGTTCGTAACCGACTTCCTTGATATGCCCCGATTGCTCGTCGCCCAGCAGGTTGCCGGCGCCGCGGATGTCGAGATCGTGGCTGGCGAGCTGGAAACCGGCGCCGAGCGAATCGAGGTCGGACAGCACCTTCAGCCGCTTCTCCGCCGCCTCGGTCATCTGCCGTTCGGGGGGCGCGACCATATAGGCGTAGGCGCGCGTCTTCGACCGGCCGACGCGGCCGCGCAGCTGGTAGAGCTGCGCCAGCCCGAAGCGGTCGGCGCGATTGACAATCATCGTGTTGGCGGACGGAATGTCGATGCCGCTTTCGATGATGGTGGTCGACACCAGCACCTCGAACTTGCGGTCGTAGAAGGCGCTCATCCGCTCCTCGACCTCGGTCGGCGCCATCTGGCCGTGCGCGACGACGTAGCGGACCTCGGGCACTTCCTTGCGCAGATACTCCTCAAGATCCGGCAGGTCGGCGACGCGGGGGGTGACCACGAAGCTTTGCCCGCCGCGATAATGTTCGCGCAGCAGCGCCTCGCGCAGGACGACCGGATCCCACGGCATGACATAGGTGCGCACCGCCAGGCGATCGACCGGCGGGGTCTGGATCACCGACAGCTCGCGCAGCCCCGACATTGCCATCTGGAGCGTGCGCGGGATGGGCGTGGCGGTGAGCGTCAGCATATGGACGTCGGCGCGCAGCGTCTTGAGCCGTTCCTTGTGCGTCACCCCGAACCGCTGTTCCTCATCGACGATGACGAGGCCGAGGCGCTTGAAATCGACGCCCTTGGCGAGCAGCGCGTGGGTGCCGATGACGATGTCGATCGTGCCCGCGGCCAGGCCCTCCTTGACCTTCTTCGCCTCGGCGGCGGGGACGAGGCGGGAGAGACGCCCGATCTCCAGCGGGAAGCCCTCGAACCGTTGCAGGAAATTCTGGTGGTGCTGACGCGCGAGCAGCGTGGTGGGGCACACGACCGCCACCTGCATCCCCGCCATCGCCGCGACGAAGGCGGCGCGCAACGCGACCTCGGTCTTGCCGAAGCCGACGTCGCCGACGATCAGCCGGTCCATCGGCTTGCCCGCCGACAGATCGCCCAGCACGTCGGCGATCGCGCGATCCTGATCGTCGGTTTCCTCGTACGGGAAGCGATCGACGAAACTGGGATAGCCGCTCTGGTCCGGCTCCGCGACCTCGCCGGGGCGCAGCGCGCGTTCGGCGGCGACCGCGATCAGCTCACCCGCGATCTCGCGGATGCGCTCCTTCATCTTCGACTTGCGGCGCTGCCATGCCTCGCCGCCGAGCCGGTCGAGCGTGCCGCCCTCCTCCGACGAGCCGTAGCGCGAGAGGACCTCGAGGTTTTCGACCGGGATGTAGAGCTTGTCGCCGCCGGCATATTCCAGTGCGACGCAATCGTGCGGCGCCTTCGCGACCGGCACCTGCGTCAGCCCGACATAGCGGCCGATGCCGTGATCGGTATGCACCACCAGATCGCCAGGCGACAGCGTCGCCAGTTCGGCGAGGAAGGCGTCGGCGGACTTGCGGCGCTTGGTGCGGCGGATCAGCCGGTCGCCCAGCATGTCCTGCTCGGTCAGCACCGCGACGTCGGGCGCGGCGAAGCCATGGTCGAGCGGCACGACCGTCAGCGCGACGCCGCGATCGGCGATGCCCAGCGCCTCCTGCCACGTATCGGCCAGCGCCGCGCCGGTCAGGCCGTGGTCCTGAAGGAGGCTGCGCAGGCGTTCCCGCGCGCCGATCGAATAGCTGGCGAGCACCGGCTTGCGGCCGTCCTTGCGCAGCCGGGCGACGTGCGCGACGACCGCTTCGTAGACGTTGCTCTGGTTCGCGCGCTCCGGCGCGAAGTCGCGCGGGCCGTCGACGTTGAAGTCGAGCACCGTCGCCGATTCGGGTTCGTGGAACGGCGTGACGAGATGCGCGG
Organism: Sphingomonas sp. CCH9-F2; assembly: GCF_001556735.1. NCBI lineage: Bacteria > Pseudomonadati > Pseudomonadota > Alphaproteobacteria > Sphingomonadales > Sphingomonadaceae > Sphingomonas > Sphingomonas sp. CCH9-F2. The sequence continues at coordinate 13,850 of NZ_LSJO01000569.1, forward strand.
GCGCGTCCGCGACGCGCGCGGCCCATTCCTTCGGATCGAGATACAGCGTCTTCGCCGGCAGCGCGCGATAGCTGCCCGGTTCGGCCGCCTCGGCGCGTTTGCGATTGTCGTAATAATCGGCGATTGCCTCCAGGCGCGATCCGACCGCCGCGGGCGTGCCGGCATCGCGCACGACGATCGCGTCGTCGCCCAGATGGTCCCACACCGTCGCCAGCTTGTCCTCGAACAGCGGCAGCCAGTGTTCCATGCCCGCCAGCCGTCGTCCCTCGCTGACCGCCTGATACAGCGGATCGCCCGTGGCGGTGGCGCCGAACGTCTCGCGATAGCGGGTGCGGAACCGCTTCACGCTGTCCTCGTCGAGCAGCGCTTCGGAGGCGGGGAGCAGGACGAAGCGGTCGATCCGCCCGGTGGTGCGCTGGTCGGCGGGGTCGAAGGTGCGCACGCTTTCGATCTCGTCGCCGAAGAAATCGAGGCGCAGCGCCTGCTGCTCGCCGCTGGGGAACAGATCGACCAGCCCACCTCGGACCGCATATTCGCCCTGATCGTGGACGGTATCGGTGCGGACGTAGCCGTTCGCCTGGAGCAGCGCGCCCAGTTTCTCGATCCCCAGCCGCGCGCCCGGCTTCAGCTCCGCCACCAGTTGCCGGATGCGGAACGGCGTCAGCGTGCGCTGCGTCATCGCATTGACGGTGGTCAACACCAGCTGCGCCGCGCCTGGCTTGTGCTGGAGCCGGTGGAGCGTGCCGATCCGTTCGGCCATGATCCGCAGCGTCGGGCTGGCGCGATCGAAGGGCAGGCAGTCCCAGGCAGGCAGCTGCACCACCTCCAGCTCCGGCGCGAAGAAGGTAGCGGCACCGGCGATCGCGCGCATTTGCGCCTCGTCGGGGGCGACGAATACCGCGCGGGCGGGCGCGGCGCGCGCCAGATCGGCGAGTAGCACCGGCAGGAAGCCGGCCGGCACGCCGGACAGGGTCAGCGGCGCGGCGGCCTTCAGGATCGTGGACAGGTCGGGCATCAGAAACCTTCATAGCCCTCTCCCCACCGGGGAGAGGGTTGGGAGAGGGGCGGGTGTCTCACCGAGAGGCTCGCCTCTGCGAGACCCCGGCCCCTCACCC
>NZ_LSJO01000057.1:0-7569 GCF_001556735.1 Sphingomonas sp. CCH9-F2
CTTCTCGACGAAATCGACGATCCGGTCGTTCGCGTCGACATGCATCACGCCGAACGCCACCGCCTCCATCCGCGGCACCTCCATGCACGCGACGGTGACGTCGGCGCCGCTGTCGACATGCTGGCGCAGCATGATCTCGTAATCCATCTTGTAGATATGGTCGCCGGCCAGGATGACCATGTACTCCGGCGCGATATCCTCGATGATGTCGATGTTCTGGTACACCGCGTCGGCGGTGCCTTCATACCATTGGAACTCGCTGATCCGCTGGCTGGCGGGCAGGATGTCGAAGCTTTCGTTGCGTTCGGGGCGCAGGAAGTTCCAGCCGCGCTGCAGGTGGCGGATCAGTGAATGCGCCTTGTACTGGGTCGCCACGCCGATGCGGCGGATCCCGGAATTGAGCGCGTTCGACAGCGCGAAGTCGATGATCCGGCTCTTGCCGCCGAAATAGACCGCCGGCTTGGCGCGAGTATCGGTCAGCTCCTTCAGCCGGCTGCCGCGCCCGCCCGCCAGCACATAGGCCATCGCGTCGCGTGCCAGCGGCTGACCCCGTCGTTCGTCCACGTCGCCTCTCCCCATCGTCACGCCGGTTCAAATACCAGCATTACCGTGCCGAGCGCGGGCAGCGTCACATGCGCGCCCCCGTCGCTGGCCACCACGCCGCCCAGATTGCCGAGGCCCGAGCCCCAGTAATCGTGCGCGTCGGTGTTGAGTATCTCGCGCCAGCGGCCGTCGTGGGGCAGCGGCACGCGGTAGGGCATTCGCGCCACCGGGGTCATGTTGACCACCACCGCGACGGGCGCGGCGCCGGGCGCGCGGCGCAGCCAGGCGAATACCGACTGGTCGGCATCGTCGGCGATCAGCCACTCGAACCCTTCGCCCTCGCAATCGCGCGCGTGGAGCGCGGGGCGGGTGCGATAGAGGTGGTTGAGGTCGCGCACCAGCTTGCGCACCCCGTCGTGCGCAGCCGAGCGAGTGAGGTGCCAGTCGAGCGCGCGCTCCTCGCTCCATTCGCGGCGCTGCGCGAATTCCTGCCCCATGAACAGCAGCTTCTTGCCGGGATAACCCCACATCAGCGCATAATAAGCGCGCAGGTTGGCGAACTGCTGCCAGTCGTCGCCCGACATCTTGGTCAGCAGCGAACCCTTGCCGTGCACCACCTCGTCGTGGCTGAGCGGCAGCACGAAATTCTCGGTGAAGGCATAGACCAGCCCGAAGGTGATTTCGTGATGGTGATGGCGGCGGTGGACCGGTTCGCGCGCCATGTACTGGAGCGTGTCGTGCATCCAGCCCATGTTCCACTTGAACCCGAAGCCAAGGCTCTCGCGTGGGCCCTCGTCGAAGGCGGGCGTCGTCACGCCCGGCCAGCTGGTCGATTCCTCCGCGACGGTGAACACGCCGGGATGCTGCGCGTACACGGCGCGGTTGGTCTGGCGCAGGAAGTCCACCGCCTCCCAATTCTCGCGCCCTCCGCCCTCGTTGGGGATCCATTCGCCCGGGTCACGCGAATAGTCGCGGTACAGCATCGAGGCGACCGCATCGACACGCAGACCGTCGACATGATAGCGATCCGCCCAGAACAGCGCGTTGTTGGCCAGGAACGCCGCCACCTCGCGCCGCCCGAAATTGTAGATCGCGGTGTTCCAGTCGGGGTGGAAGCCGAGCCGCGGGTCTTCGTGTTCGTACAGCGCGGTGCCGTCGAACCGCGACAGGCCGTGCGCATCGACCGGGAAATGCGCGGGCACCCAGTCGATCAGCACGCCCAGCCCGGCGCGATGCGCGCCGTCGACGAAGCGCGCGAACCCCTCCACATCGCCGAAGCGCGCGCTGGGCGCGTAGAGGCCGGTCGTCTGATAGCCCCAGCTGGGGTCATAGGGGTGTTCGGACACCGGCATGAATTCGATATGGGTGAACCCCATCGACACGACATAGGGGATCAGCCGTTCCGCCAGCTGGTCCCACGACAGGAACCAGCCGTTCTCGTCGCGGTCCCACGACCCGGCATGCACTTCGTAGATGCTGATCGGAACGCGGCGCGGATCGACCGCGGCCCAGGCCGCGCGGTGCGCGGCGTCGCCCCATTCATGCGCCAGCGGCGCGGCGGTCACCGACGCGGTCTTCGGCCGCAATTCGGTGGCGAAGGCGAACGGATCGGCCTTGAGCGGCTGGAGCGTCCCGTCCGGGCCGATGATCGAATACTTGTACGCCCGCCCCGCGCCGATATCGGGCAGGAAGATTTCCCACACGCCGGTATCGCCGCGCCGCCGCATGATGTGCCGGCGCGCGTCCCAGTCGTTGAAGTCGCCGACCAGCGCGACGCGCCGCGCATTCGGCGCCCAAACCGCGAAATGCACCCCGGCGGCGCCCTCATGCTCGATCAGATGCGCGCCCAGCTTGTCGTACAGCCGGGTGTGCGTCCCCTCGTTCATCAGGAAATCGTCGACCGGCCCCAGCACCGGGCCGTAGCTGTACGGATCGCCGACCCACCATTCGACGCCGCCGCCCTGCGCACGATAGCGCAGCGGCTGGCGCGGGCCGTCGATCACCCCTTCGAACAGGCCGGCATCGTCGACGCGGTCGAGCGTACCGAGCGGCGCGCCCGACAGGCCATGCGCGGTCACCGTATCGGCGCCGGGTATCCACGCCCGCACGAACAATCCCGCCGGCCCCTCATGCGGCCCCAACAAGGCGAACGGATCGTCGCTGGTCCCGTCCAGCAGCGCCCTGATCGCGGCCGCGGGGGGCTTCACATCACGCCCCAGATCTCGCGCGCATATTCGGCAATGGTGCGATCGGACGAGAACCAGCCCATGTTCGCGACGTTGAGGATGGTCGAGCGCCGCCAGCCGTCGCGGTCCGCCCAGCGCGCGTCGACCTGCCGCTGCGCCGCGGTGTACGAATCGAAATCGGCGGCGACCATGAACCAGTCGCTGTCGTACAGTCCGGCCATCAGATCGCGGTAGCGGTTGGCGTCATCCGGGGAGAACACACCGGAAGCGATAGCGTTCACCGCCTGCGACAATTCTTTCGACCCCTCGATCACCTCGCGCGGGCGATAGCCGTCTGCGCGCTTGGCCGCGACCTCGTCCGCGGTCAGGCCGAAGATGACGATATGGTCGTCGCCGACATGGTCCTTGATCTCGATATTGGCGCCGTCGAGCGTGCCGATCGTCAGCGCGCCGTTAAGCGCGAACTTCATGTTGCCGGTGCCCGACGCCTCCATCCCGGCGGTGGAGATCTGTTCGGACAGGTCGGCCGCGGGCACCATCCGCTCGGCCAGGCTGACGTTGTAATTGGGGACGAACGCGACCTTCAGCAGCCCGTCGATCGACGGGTCGGAATTGACGCGGCGGGCGACGTCATTGGCCAGTTTGATGATGAGCTTGGCATTGTGATAGCTGGACGCGGCCTTCCCCGCGAACAGCTTCACGCGCGGCACCCAGTCGCGCTCGGGATGGCTGCGGATCTGGTCGTACAGCGCCACCGTCTCGATGATGTTGAGCAACTGGCGCTTGTATTCGTGGATCCGCTTGATCTGCACGTCGAACAGCGCATCGGGATCGAGCCGCAACCCCATGGCGTCGCGCAGGTAATGCGCCAGCGCCACCTTGTTCGCGCGCTTGATCGCGGCGAAGCGTTCGCGGAACGCCGCATCGTCGGCCATCGGCACCAGCGCTGTCAGTTTCAGCGCATCGTCGGAAAAGCCGTCGCCGATCGCCTCGCGCACCAGCGCGGTCAGCCCCGGATTGCATTCCTGCAACCAGCGGCGCGGGGTGATGCCGTTGGTCTTGTTGTTGATCCGGTCGGGATACAGGCGGTGCAGGTCGGCGAAGACGGTGCTTTTCATCAGCTGCGTATGCAGCGCCGCGACGCCGTTGACGCTGTGCGCCCCGGCAAAGGCGAGGTTGGCCATGCGCACGCGACGTTCCCCGCCCTCGTCGATCAGGCTGATCGCGGCGATCGCGCGGTCGTCCACGCCATCGACCTTGCGCGCCTCGCGCAGCAGGCGGGCGTTGATGGCGTAGACCAGCTGCATGTGGCGCGGCAGCAGCCGTTCGAACAGCGGCAGCGGCCAGCTTTCCAGCGCCTCCGGCAGCAGCGTGTGGTTGGTGTAGCCGAACGTCTTCTGGGTGATCCCCCACGCTTCGTCGAACGACAGGTCGTGGTGGTCGATCAGCAGCCGCATCAGCTCAGCGACCGACACCGCCGGATGGGTATCGTTGAGCTGGATCGCCGCCTTGTCCGGCAGCGTGCGGATGTCGCCGAAATACTGGACGTGGCGGCGGACGATGTCCTGGATCGATGCGGAGGAGAAGAAATATTCCTGCCGCAGCCGCAATTCCTGACCGGCGGCGGTGGAATCATTGGGATAGAGGACGCGCACCAGCGTTTCGGCGCGCAGCTGATCCGCCAGCGCGCCCTGGAAATCGCCGCGGTTGAAGGCCTCCAGCTTGAACGGGTCGAGGCTGATCGCGGTCCACAGCCGCAGCGTGTTGACGCGGCGCGCGCGCCACCCGACGACCGGCGTGTCGACCGCCACCGCCTCCACCGCCTCGGCCGGGACCCATTGCACCACGCCCTGTTCGGTGCCGATCACCTCCCCGCCGAAGCCGACGAAATAGGCGCTTTCGCGGCGTTCGAATTCCCACGGGTTGCCGTGCGCCAGCCAGGTTTCGGGCAGTTCGGTCTGCCAGCCGTCGTCGATCCGCTGCCGGAACATGCCGTTCACGTAACGGATGCCGTAGCCGTAAGCGGGCAGATCGAGCGTCGCGAGGCTTTCCATGAAGCACGCCGCCAGCCGCCCCAGCCCGCCGTTGCCGAGCGCGGCGTCGCTTTCGATCTCCTCCAGCTCCGGCAGCGCGACGCCCAGCTGCGCCAGCGCCTCGGCCACCTCGTCACGTCGCGCCAGATTGGCGAGCGCGTCGCGCAACAGCCGCCCGATCAGGAATTCGAGGCTGAGGTAATAAACGCGCTTGGCCCCCGCGGCATGCGCGGCGCGGGTCGAATCCATCCAGCGTTCGATGATCTCGTTACGGACGGTCAGGATCGTCGCGGCGAGCCAGTCGTGCGGCAGCGCGGCATGTTCGTCCTTGCCGATGCGATGGACCAAGGTATCGACGATGGCGTGCGCCAGCGGCCCACGCGCGGTGTCGTTCGTAGCGGTCAAGATCGTCCCCCCAGCGGCGATGTCGCGCGGGAGCCTAGCCGCAGCGCGCCGCGCTTGTCACCTGTTGCCCGAGCGCCACGCGAACAGCGCGAGGCCCAGGATGGCAAGGCCGGTGGCGGCGATCGGCCCGGCATGCGTTGTGGCCAGCGGGGCCGCGGCGGGAGGTGCGGGTTCGGCAGGAGGAGCCGCATGGCAGGCGCGGTACAGCTGCACGTCCAGCGCGGCGCCCAGCAGGAAGGCATAGGCGCTGAGCCACAGCCATGTCAGCAGCACCACGATCGCCCCAAGCGACCCGTAGGTGGCACCGTAATTGCCGAAATTGACGACATAGACGCTGAACCCGGTGGTCGCCGCCAGCCACACGACCGTCGCCAGCACCGCGCCGGGCGTGCCCCAGCGCAGCCGCGCGCGCGGGCGATAGGGGGCGAAGCGGAACAGCAGCGACGCGCCCGTCACCGCCACCGCCGCCATCAGCAGATAGGTGCACAGCCCGATCGCGGTGCGCACGATCGCGGGCGTGCCGGGGATGAGATTGCCGAGGAAGGCGGTGACCGTGCTGGAACTGACGCCGACCAGCATCAGCACCACCCCGCCCGCCACCACCGCGAAGGCGGTGAGCATCCAGACGAGGTAGTTGCGCTTCTCCTTCGCCTCATAGGCGACGTTGAGCGCGGTCATCATCGCGGTGGCGGCGCGGCTGCCGCCGTAGATCGCGATCGCCAGCGCGATGACGAGGCCGAGGCCCTTCTTCCCCTCGCTGCCGGAGACGACCATGTCCATCTGCTGACCGATCAGCCGCGCGGCATCCGCGGGCAGCAGGTCGAACAGCGTGCGGATATTCGCCTGCACCGTCTGCGCATCGGCGATCAGGCCGTAGCTGAGCACCGATGCCGCCAGGATCGGCGCGATCGAGGAAAAAGCGTAGAAGGCGGTGCCCGCCGCGATCAGCCCGAGATTGTCGTCGTTCGACGCGGTGTAGGCGCGCCGCAGCGTCCCCCACCAGTCGCGCCGGAATTCACGCCAGAAATCGGTGGAGGAGAGATTTGCCCGCATGACGGGAGAACGCGGGAGCGGCGGCAGGGGTCCGGCATGCTTGTTCATCGTCGCCCCAGCGCAGGCCGGGGCCTCCCGCGGCTCCTGCCGCGCGCCATCGCCGAAGATGCCAGCCCGCGCTGGCATGACGGACGAAGCAGATCAGACGGTGAAGCTTTCCCCGCAGCCGCACGCGCCCTTGGCATTGGGATTGTCGAAGACGAAGCCGGCGGTGAAATCGTCCTCCACCCAGTTCATCGTCGATCCGATCAGGTACAGAATCGAGGCGCCGTCGACGTACAAGGTGCCGCCGGGGGTCTCGATCACCTCGTCGAACGGCTTGGCCTCGGTCACGTAGTCGACCGAATAGGCAAGGCCGGAACAGCCGCGACGCGGGGTCGACAGCTTGACGCCGATCGCGCCGTCGGGCGCCTTGCCCATCAGCTCGGCGATGCGCGCCTCGGCGGTGGGGGTGAGGTTCAGCGCCGCGGGGCGCGGGCGGGCGACGGTGGCCATCAGAGCATCCCCAGTTCGAGCTTGGCATCGTCCGACATCTTCTGCGGATCCCAGGGCGGATCCCAGACGAGGTTGACGTCGGCGAAGGCGATACCGGGCACCGCGGCGACGCGCATCTCCACCTCGCCCGGCATGGATTCGGCGACCGGGCAGTGCGGCGTCGTCAGCGTCATGGTAACGACGGCGTGGCCGGCATCGGTCACCTCGACGCCGTAGATCAGCCCCAGGTCGTAGATGTTGACCGGGATCTCGGGATCGAAAATGTCCTTCAGCGCGTCGATCACGCCTTCGTACAGCGCGCCGCCCGGTTCGTGGGGCGCGCCGTCCGACGCGGGTTTCTGCGCCAGGAAGCCGGACAGATAGTCGCGCTCGCGCACCGCCGGCGCCTCGGCCGCATCCTCGACGCGGGCGCGCGGCGGCGCGGCGACGGTGTCCACTTCCTCGACCTTGATGGGGTCGCTCATCCGAAAATCCTCACTACCCGTTCCATGCCCGCGGCCAGCGCGTCGATATCGGCAGGGCCGTTGTAGACGCCGAAGCTGGCGCGCGCGGTCGCCTCCACCCCCAGCACCCCCATCAGCGGCTGCGCGCAATGATGGCCGGCGCGGATCGCCACGCGATGTTCGTCCAAGATGGTGCCGATGTCGTGCGGATGCACCCCCTGAAGCGCGAAGGAGACGATCCCCGCCGAATCCGCCGGGCCGAACAGCCGCAGCGAATTGATCCGCGACAGCGCGGCGCGCGCATCGGCGACCAGCGCGGTTTCGTGCGCGTGGATGCGCGACAGACCGATGCCGGTCACATAATCCACCGCCGCCGCCAGCCCGAGCGCGCCGACCCGGTTCGAGGCGGGG
>NZ_LSJO01000570.1:0-12495 GCF_001556735.1 Sphingomonas sp. CCH9-F2
CTGCTGCGGCGGGCGACCATCAAGCTGATCGCGGTGCGCCGCGGTACGGAGCTTCTGCGGCGGGTCGAGGCCGACTTCGAACCGCACATGGGTGACCGGTTGATCGTTGCGGGCCCGGCGGCCGAAATCGACGACCTGGCGCGCAGCGAGGGGTTGATCGTCGGGTTGCAGAACGTCGGGCATCCGATCCGCCTCGCCGACGACGAACGGGCCTCCGACGTGCGCCTTGTCGGGCTGACGATCGCGCCGACGCATCCGGCGCTCGGGCGCGCCTTGCGCGATATTCCGTTTCTCAACAATCTGCCCGCTCGTGTGCTTGGCATCGGGCGGGCCCGCCATCTGCCGGGTCCCGATCTGGGCAGCGTGCGGCTGCGTGCCGCCGATCACCTGCTCGTTGCAGCGCGTGAATCGGCCGTCCTCGAGTTGAATGAGAACCCGAATCTGATCGCGGAGGACACCAGCCACGTCCGCCGCTTCCGCCGCCGCCTCGCCCCGATCGCGATCGGCACGCTGGCGGCGGTCGTCGTGCTTGCGGCGCTTGGCGTCCTGCCCGTGGCGCCGCTCGCGATCGTCGGGGTCGCGGTCGTCCTGATCACGCGGTGCATCGATCCCGAGGAAGCATGGAGCGCGATCGACGGGAGCGTGCTGGTCCTCATCTTCGCGATGCTCGCGATCGGCAGCGGGCTGCAGGCGATCGGGACGGTCGACATGATCGTCGCCTGGGTCGCCCCGTGGCTGCGCACCTTGTCGCCGCTGATGCTGATCGCCGTACTGTATCTGCTGACGTCGGTCCTGACCGAAACGGTCACCAACAACGCCGTCGCCGTGATCATGACGCCCGTCGCGATCGGCATCGCCGGCGCCACCGGCACTGATCCGCGGCAACTGATCGTCGCCGTGATGTTTGCCGCATCGGCGAGCTTCGCGACCCCGATCGGCTATCAGACGAACACGATGGTCTATGCCGCCGCCGACTATCGCTTCGCCGATTTCCTGAAGTTCGGCATACCGATGAACCTGACGGTCGGCGCCGCCACGTGCGTCGCCATTCACCTCCTGATCGCATGACCGGTGCCGCGATCACCCGCTGAAGCATCGACCTGAGGCGTTTAGCCTGTAAAGGACCATCAACCAGTGGGAGTGTCCGATCCTCGTTTTCCTCGTCCTGTTGCCCTTCGCGGCCAGCCTGATGCTGGGGACCCTGTTCCGGGCGTCTCGGACGGTGCACATCGGCGTCGCGGGCGCGGCGACCGCGATCGGCTTCGTCGTGCTGCTATCACTGGCGCCGGCGGTGCTCGCCGGCGATCTGCCCGCGACCAGGGTCGCATGGGTGCCCGCGCTCGGCCTCGAGCTCTCGCTGTGGCTCGATCCGCTTGCGCTGCTCTTTGCCGGATTGATCCTCGGCATCGGGTTTCTCGTCGTCGTCTATGCCGCTGGCTATCTGAGCGAGGACGAGCCGACCGGGCGGTTCCTGTCGTTCCTGATGCTGTTCCAGGGGGCGATGGTGGGTATCGCGCTGTCGAACAACGTCGTGCTGATGCTCGTCTTCTGGGAGCTGACGAGCCTGTCGTCGTTCCTGCTGATCGGTTTCTGGCGCCACAAGGCCGAGGCGCGGCAGGGTGCGCGGATGGCGCTGGCGGTAACCGGCGGCGGCGGACTGGCGCTGATTGCGGGCATGCTGCTGCTGGGGCAGGCGGCGGGGTCGTTCGAACTGGCCACGATCCTCACGCGCGGCGCGATCGTGCAGGCGTCGCCGCTCTATGCGCCGGCGCTGCTGCTGATCCTGCTCGGCGCCTTCACCAAGTCGGCGCAGTTCCCGTTCCATTTCTGGCTGCCGCACGCGATGGCGGCGCCGACGCCGGTCAGCGCGTACCTCCACTCCGCGACGATGGTGAAGGCGGGGGTGTTCCTGCTTGCGCGGCTCTGGCCGGTGCTCGCCGGCACCGATCTCTGGTTCGCACTGGTCGCGACCACGGGGCTGGTCACGATGATCTTCGGCGCCGCCATCGCGTTGTTCCGCTCCGATCTGAAGGCGATCCTGGCCTATTCGACGATCAGCCAGCTTGGGTTGATGGTGATGCTGCTCGGCTTCGCGACGCCCGCCGCCGCTGCCGCTGCGGTGTTCCACATCCTCAATCACGCCGCCTTCAAGGCGGCATTGTTCATGAACGCCGGTATCGTCGATCACGAGACGGGGACTCGCGATATCCGCCGGCTGGGCGGGCTCGCCCGGCTGATGCCGCTCACCGCGACGATGGGTGTGCTGGCGGCGGCGGCGATGGCGGGCCTGCCGCCGCTCGGCGGTTTCATCTCCAAGGAGATGATGCTGCACGAGACCGCGCAGACCGCCGTTCTGGGCCAGACCTGGCTCGTCCCGATGCTGGCGACGGTCGGCGCGACGCTGTCGGTCGCCTACTCGCTGCGCTACGCGCTTGGGCTGTACTTTGGGCCGCAGCGCACGGGCGAGGTAGCGGAGCCGCATGATCCGGGTGCGGCGCTGCTGGCGCCGCCGTTGCTGCTCGTCGCGCTCGCGCTCGGTTTCGGGCTGCTGCCGATGCTGATCGCGGGGCCGCTGGTGACCGCGACGACCGCTGCGGTAACCGGCGGCGCGCCGCCGACGATCGATCTCGCGCTGTGGCACGGCCTCAACCTGGCGCTCGCGCTGAGCGTCGGTGCCGTCCTGGGGGGAGCATTTCTGCTCGCGCGTCACGCGCCCCTCGCGCGTCGGGTCGCGACCGGGCACTGGGTCGATGCGAAGCGCTTGTTCGATGCCGCGATGGACGCGCTGGTCACCGCGACGCGCCGCGTGACGCTGGCGATCCACGCGCCGTCGCTTCAGCGCTACCTGCTGCTGCTGTTCGCCACCGTGGTCGTGCTGGGGCTCGACGGCGCGACGAAGGTCGGTACGGTACTGACCGGGGGGCGGGCGACCACGCCGGCAAGCCCGGCGGCGATCGTCGTCTGGGTGCTGCTGCTGGCCGCAACGCTGACGGTCGTCGTCACGCAGCGGCAACGGTTCCTCGCGCTCGTCTTCATCAGCGTCATCGGCCTCGCCATCGCGCTTGCCTTCGTCCACTTGTCCGCACCCGATCTCGCGCTGACGCAGATCGCCGTGGAAGTGGTGACGATCCTGCTGCTGCTGCTCGCGCTGCACCTGCTGCCGAAGCAGCCCGCACGTTTGTCGAGCACGCGCCGCCGCCTGCGGGACGCCGTCCTGGGGCTGGTCGCCGGGGGTGGTGCCTCCGCGACGGCGTGGGCGATCATGACGCGTGTGCGAGGGGATACCATCTCCACGTTCCACTGGGCGAACAGCTACTCCGGTGGGGGCGGCATGAACGTCGTCAACGTCACGCTGGTCGATTTTCGCGCGTTCGACACGATGGGCGAGATCATCGTGCTCGGCATCGCGGGCCTCGCGATCTTCGCGCTGCTCGAGCCCGCGGTGCGCGGTACCGCCGGGCAGCGGCTGCGCGCATGGCGCGACACCATGCCGCATTCGCCCGAGCGGCACCCGATGATGTTCGTGATGGCGACGCGCCTGCTGCTGCCGCTGGCGCTGCTCGTCGGCATCTACATCTTCCTGCGAGGGCATAATCAGCCCGGCGGCGGCTTCGTCGCCGCGCTGATCTTCGCGATCGCCATCCTGCTCCAGTATCTTGCCTCCGGCTACGACTGGACCGACGAGCGGCGGCGCATCGGCGAGCACCCGCTGATCGCGTTCGGCGTGCTGATCGCGGTCGGCACGGGGCTCGGCTCGCTGGCGTTCGGCGCGCCGTTCCTGTCGAGCAGCTTCGGCTATTTCCACCTGCCCGTCGTCGGCGAGTTCGAGCTGGCGACCGCGATGATCTTCGACGTGGCGGTGGCCTGTGTCGTGCTCGGCGCGGTGATGATGGCGCTCGCGCAGCTGAGCCACGTCGCCCAGCGCGCGGCGCGGCAGCCGGATGCGGAGGGGGAGCGATGAGCCTGGAGTTCCTCATCGCCAGCGCGATCGGCGCACTCGTCGCGGGGGGCGTCTACCTATCGCTGCGCGCCCGAACGTTTCAGGTCGTGCTGGGGCTGACCCTGCTGTCCTACGCGGTGAACCTGTTCCTGTTCGCGGTCGGGCGGCTGACGGTCGATCGCCCTCCACTCTATGCGAAGGGGGTGGCCGACTACGCCGATCCGCTGCCGCAGGCGCTGGTGCTCACCGCGATCGTCATCACCTTCGGCATGACCGCGCTCAGCGTCGTGCTCGCGCTGCGCAGCTTCCTGGAAAGCGGGTCCGACCAGGTCGACGGTATCGCTGACGAGGAGGCGGAATCGTGACCGCGTTCGATCACCTGATCGTTGCGCCGATCGTCATTCCGGCGGTGACCGCCGCCGTGGCGCTGCTGGTGATGCGTCGCCGACGCCGCCTGGGCGCCGCGTTGTCGCTGGCCGGCTGCGTCGCCGGCCTGCTCGCCGCGGTCGCGCTGCTGGTCACCGCGAGCGACGACGCGATCCGCGTCTACGCGATCGGCGGCTGGCGCGCGCCGTTCGGGATCGTGCTGGTGCTCGACCGGTTGTCGGCGGCGATGCTGGTGCTCGCGAGCCTTCTCGGCACGATCGTCATGGCGCACGCGGTGATCACCGCGGCGGATCGCAAGGGCTGGCACTTCCACCCGCTGTTCCAGTTCCAGTTGCTCGGGCTGAACGGCGCGTTCTTGACTGGCGACCTGTTCAACCTGTTCGTGTTCTTCGAGGTGCTGCTGATCGCCTCCTACGGCCTGATGCTGCACGGCCAGGGCGCGGCGCGGCTGAAAGCCGGCGTCGCCTATGTCGTCGTCAATATCGTCGGATCGGCGATTTTCCTGGTCGCGCTCGGGCTGCTCTACGGTCTGACCGGCACGCTCAACATGGCCGATATGGGCGTTCGGATCGCGATGCTGCCATCGGGCGACGGCGGGCTGGCGCGAATCGCCGGCCTGCTGCTGACCGCGGTGTTCGCGCTGAAGGCCGCGCTGGTGCCGCTCCATCTGTGGCTGCCGCGCACCTACGCCGCGACGATGCCGGTCGTCGCCGCGCTGTTCGCGATCATGACGAAGGTCGGCGTCTATGCGATGATCCGCGTCGTTCCGCTCGTGTTCGGCGCGACAGCGGGCGAGGCGGCGTGGGTGCCGTCGCCGTGGCTTGCGCCCGCCGCGATCGTCACCGCGCTGCTCGGCTTCGGCGGCGTGCTGTCAGGCCGGGGATTGCGCGAGAGCGCGGCGTTCGCGGTGCTGGGGTCGACCGGATCGTTGCTGCTCGTCCTCGCCGCGTGGACGCCCGCGGCGACCGCGGCGGCGCTGTTCTACCTGATCAACGCGACGCTGGCGGGGGCGGCGCTGTTCCTGGTCGCCGACGTGGCGATGCGGCGGCGCGGGCAATATGGCGACGCCATTGTGCCGACGCCGCGCTTCGCCGGGCAGGATGCGGTCGGGCTGCTCTATCTGGCGACGTGCATAGCGGCGATCGGGCTGCCGCCACTGTCGGGGTTCATCGGCAAGCTGCTGATGTTGCGCGCGACGGTCGATGCGCCGGCACAGCCCGCGATCTGGGCGACGATCCTCGGGACGACATTGATCGGCGTCGTCGGTTTCGCGCGTTCGGGCAGCGCGATCTTCTGGAAACCGGCCGATGGCGGTGCCGGGCTGGTGTCTGCCGAGCGATCGCGCGCCGATCTGACGGCACCGGCGGCGGCGCTCGGCGCGATCGTCCTCCTCACCGTTTTCGCTGGACCGGTGTCGGACTGGACCGCGGCAACGGCGCGCCAGGTCTTCGCCGCGGATCGCTATGTCGCCGCGGTGCTCTCGTCGGAGGCGGGACGGTGAGGGCGCTGCTGCCGCATCCCGCGCTGTCGGCGCTGCTGTTCCTCGTCTGGCTGCTGATGGCGAACAGCGTCACGCCGGGCGGTATCGTGCTCGGCGCGGTCTTCGCGATCGTCCTGCCGCGCTTTACACGTCCGTTCTGGCCGGATCGCCCGCGCGTCCGCTTCAACCGCGCGCTGCTCGGCTATGCGCTCGTCGTGCTGTACGACATCGTCGTCGCCAACTTCGATGTCGCGCGGCTGATCCTGTTTCGCCGCAACCGCGACCTGCGCGCGCGCTGGCTCGTGGTGCCGATCGCGCTCGACACGCCCGAGGCGATCACCGTGCTGGCCGCCACCATCAGCCTGACGCCGGGCACCGTTTCGTCCGACGTCTCGGCGGACGGTCGCTTTCTCCTCGTCCACGCACTCGACGTCGCCGATCCTGCGGCGGAGATCGCACGGATCAAGGCGCGCTACGAGGCGCGCCTGTTGCGGATCTTCGCATGATCGAGGTCGCGCTCCACATCGCGCTGGGCGCCGTCGCGCTCGCTCTGCTGCTGAACGGCTGGCGGCTGTTGAAGGGCCCGGCGATCGGCGACCGTATCGTCGCGCTCGATACGATGGTGATCAACGCGATCGCGGTCATCGTGCTGATCGGCATGATCGGCGGCAACGACACGTATTTCGAGGCGGCGCTGCTGCTCGCAATGGTCGGGTTCGTCGGCACGATCGCCTATTGCAAGTTCATCCTGCGCGGGGACATCGTCGAATGAGCAGCGCCATCGATCTCGCGGTGGCGGCCCTGGTGCTGCTCGGCGCCGCCTTCGTGCTGATCGGCAGCTGGGGGCTCGTTCGGCTGCCCTCGACGATGGAAAGGCTGCACGGGCCGACGAAGGCGACGACGCTGGGTCTCGGGGCGCTTCTGGTCGGTTCGGTCGTCTTCTTCCAGGGGAAGCTGGGCGTGTGGACCGCCCACGAACTGTTGATCTCGGTCTTCCTGTTCATCACCGCGCCCATTTCCGCGAACATGATCGCGAAGGTCCATCTTCACCGCATGCGGACCGGTGCGCTCGTCGAGCCGGAGAGCATCGCCGGCGAGCCGCCTGCGCCGGCACCGGATGTCGACTGGGCGACGTTCCAGGCGCCGCGCGACGGCTCGTCGGCGTCCACCGCGGGCAGTTGAGCATTTGGGCGGCGCATCGCGCTTCCAGCTTCGTCGCCACAGCGCCGCCCCCCGCATGGATATCGCTCGCCCGACGTCCAGGGTGTTGCGCCGTCGACAGGTCAGTGTGGCGCCAGCCCCATCTCGACGCCGGTCTTGTCGTGGAGGGCGAAGCGATCGACGATATCGGCGCTGGCGCGATTGTAGCCGACGACTTCCACCGCGCGTCCATCCCGACGCAGGCGCGCGATGATCCTGTCGAGCGCGCCGACGCCCGAAATGTCCCAGAAATGCGCGCCGGTGACGTCGATCACGACGTGGCGTGCCTTGTCCTCCGCCTGAAACGCACGGGTGAACCGCGTGACCGAGGCAAAGAAGATCTCTCCGGCGACGCGATATGTCGCGCGGGTTCCGTCCTCGGTTTCCTCGCGTTCCACCACGAACATCCGCTGGACCTTGCCGGCGAAGAAGATGCCCGACAGCAGAACGCCGGCGAGCACGCCCAGCGAAAGGTCGTGCGTCGCGACAACCACCCCGACCGTCGTCAGCATGACGATCGACGACGTCGGCGGATGGCTGCGCAGGTTGGGGATCGAGTTCCAGCTGAACGTCCCGATCGACACCATGATCATGACGGCGACGAGCGCGGGCATCGGTACGCGGCCGACCAGCGGGCCGAGCACCGCCAGCAGGAACAGGAGGAACGCGCCCGCGAAGAACGTCGACAGGCGTCCCCGCCCGCCGGAGGTGACGTTGATGACCGACTGCCCGATCATCGCACATCCGCCCATGCCGCCGAAGAGCGCGGCGACGATGTTGGACCCGCCCTGGCCCGCGCACTCGACGCGCTTGTCGCTGTCGGTGTCGGTCATGTCGTCGACGATCTGTGCGGTGAGCAGCGATTCCAGCAGGCCGACCGCCGCCATCGTCAGCGAGTAGGGCAGGATGATCCGCAGGGTGTCGAGCGTCAGCGGGACATTCGGCAGAACGAGGCTGGGCAACCCCGCGGGGAGCCTGCCCATGTCGCCGACCGTGTTCACGTCCAGACCCATGCAGATGCTGATCGCGCTGAGGACGAGGATCGCGACCAGCGGTGACGGTACGGCCGTGGTGATACGCGGCAGGCCGTAGATGATGGCGAGACCGCCTGCGACCATCGCGTAGGTGTCCCAGCCGACGCTCGTCAGCTGCGGCAGCTGCGCCATGAAGATCAGGATTGCGAGCGCGTTGACGAAGCCGGTGATGACCGAGCGGGACACGAACTGCATCACCAGGTCTAGGCGAAGCAGCCCGGCGATGATCTGGATCAGCCCATCAGGATCGTTGCGGCGAAGATATACTCGACGCCGTGCTCGCGCACGAGCGGGGTCACGAGCACGGCGACTGCCGCGGTCGCCGCGGAGATCATGCCGGGGCGCCCGCCCATCAGCGAGATCGTGATGGCGATCGCCACC
The DNA here is from genome assembly GCF_001556735.1 of Sphingomonas sp. CCH9-F2. Lineage (NCBI taxonomy): Bacteria > Pseudomonadati > Pseudomonadota > Alphaproteobacteria > Sphingomonadales > Sphingomonadaceae > Sphingomonas > Sphingomonas sp. CCH9-F2. The sequence goes on from NZ_LSJO01000570.1 coordinate 8,423, forward strand.
GAAGCGTAAAGGCCTAGGCGCGGGTCGACGCCGGCGATGATCGAGAAGCCGATCGCCTCGGGAATAAGCGCGAGGGCGACGACGATGCCCGCCATGATATCGCGGCGGGCGGCGGTGCCGTCAGTGAACCACTGGCGGCGATAGGAAGCGAAATCGAATGCCATAAGAAGTCCACATCAGGGCACATGGCGCGGAAGGCGGCGCGGTCGGGTTGCATGTGTGATGTTGTCCGGCGGATCGGCGGCCGGCATAGCCACCCGGGTTCGCACCGGGTCCTTGCGATTGGTGCTCGCCTTACGCTAGGAAGAAGTGTCGGCGCAACCGGCGACGTGGTCAGGCCGAGGGCGCGGTGGCCGTCCTGACGATGAACGTCTTCCTGCGATTGACCGAAACGCCGTCGCCCGGCGTCGTCGAAGGCTTTCCGGGGTAGCCGGGATGGCCTCCACACGATCTCCACCTGACCTCGACGGTCACGCAACCCGCTGCTGTGAGGGGCGTCGTCATGATCGCTGCCCATCCCCTTCGCCGCGGCGTCGCGCTGTCGCTGCTGCTGCTCGCTCCGCTGGCCGCATGCGTCGCCGAAGCGCCCGCCGCGCCGCCGAGCGCGGCCGACGTGATGACGACGCCTGTCGGCCCGGCGCCGGCGACCGCGACTCCGGTACTGATGCGGCAACCCTGACCGGCCTACCTGACGACGGGGAAATGTTCCGCTTCGCGAAAAGGATGGAGCGGCGTCAGGGCTGAAGATTTCGGCTTGCTGGGCGCGCCATCGCCATTGACGTCGCGTTACGGCCGGTACCGGTGCGGGCTGCGGTCAACCGGCGCGCAGCGTCAGTGACACCCATAGCGTGCGCGGCGTGGCACGTTCGATGATCGACGTGCCGCTGATCCCGGTTTCGACCCGCGCATCGAACAGGTTCTCGCCGCGCAGCTCGACCCCGATCGCGCGGGTGAGCGGCACGGCGGCGACCGCGTCCAGTGTGGTCGCGGGAGCGAGCGAGCGGCTGTTCTGGTCGTCGTCGAACTGCCGCGCGCCGTGACGCAGCGTCGCGGACAGCGCGGCACGGTTGCGGCGCCACCCTGCCGAGGCGGATACTAGGTCACGCGGCGTCTGCGCCGGCCGCAACCCGTCGAGCGCAGCGGCTGGCCCGCTGGCCACGACGCGCGGGTCGACATGGCTCCACGACCCTTGCGCGAACAGCGGGCCGTGCTGCCACCGCGCCTCCACCTCCACCCCGGTCGAGCGGATCGCGTCGAGGTTCCGGCGCACGCGATAGGTGCCGCCCGCCGCAACGAAGCCGACGCCGGGGAACGTCCCCGGCCCGGGCCCGGCGGTGACATTGGCGATCGCCCCGGCCAACCGGTTCCAGAACAATGTCGCGCTCAGCGTCAGGCCGCCGCCGGGCGCCAACACGATGCCGCCGTCGACGCCGCTCAGCTGCTCCGGCGACAGCGCGGCATTGGCCGAGGTCGCGTCCGCGCCGACACGGAACGGGCGGTACAATTCGTTGAGCGTCGGTAGCCGCCATCCGCGATAGGCCGCGGCCCGCAGCGTCAGCGCCGGCACCGGCCGCACCGCAACGCCGGCACGCCCGGTCCATTCGGTCCCCGACCGCTCGGGAAAGCGTGTATCCGTCAGCGTCCCGCCGGTCGCCAGCGTCGTTTCCCGCAAGGCTCCGTCGGACAATCGCCACCGATCGACGCGCCCGCCCAGCGTTAGCGTCGCAACGCCCGCGGTCAGGCTGGCATCACCGAACAGGCCGTAGGTCAGTGCCGTGCCGCCCGCGACGCGGCGGCGCGTGGGCTGCGCGCCGACAAAGGTGTAGAGCTCCTGCGTCCGCCCATTGACGCGCCGCACGTCGCCACCCAGCCGCAGGTCGCGCCCCGCGCCGACCGGGGGCGCGATTTCGACGCGGCCGCCCATGCCGGTCGCGGGGGTGTTGTATTGGTCGAGCGTCTGGGTCGCGCTGGTCCGTGCGGCGTCGATGGCGGCGAATTGCGAGGCGAAGGCGCGCGTCTGGAGATAGGCGAGCGCGCTCCATCCCCAGGTGCCGCGCCCGATCACGCGCAGGCTGGCGTCGGCGCCCTCGCTGCGGTTGCGGGTGAAGGCGGTGCCCCGGTCGCGCGTGTCGGTGAAGCCGGACAGGTTGGCCTGAAGCTCGGTCATGGCGGTCAGCGCCACGACGGTGCGCGCGGCGGCCGAGAATTGCTCGAACGGGGCGGCGCGGTCCACCGGGCCGCGGCTTTCCGCCACGGTGGGGACGAAGCCGTCGCCGCGCATATAGGCCGCCGACAGCGTCGCGAAGCCGCCGTCGCGCGCCAGTAGCGCCGATCCCGCCGCCGACAGCGAGCGGCGGCTGCCATAGGCGATGTCGGCGCCGAGCGCGGGTTGCCGTGCGGGGTCGGCGCTCTCGATTTCCACCGTCCCCGCCAGCGCGCCCGGCCCGAAATAGCCGCTGCCCCCGCCGCGGGTGACGCGGATCAGGCCGATACGATCGGTGGCATAAGCTGGGAAGGGCACCCAGCCGCCGAAGGGATCGGCCTGCGGCACGCCGTCGAGGATCAGCAGCGCTCTGCTGGAGGCATTGCCGCCGATCCCGCGCAGCGAGATGCCCTGGCTGGTCGGGTTGGCCGAGCGCGAATCGCTGCGGCGGAACTGCTGTAGCCCGGCGACGTCGGCCAGCACGTTTTCCAGCCGCCCGCTGGCATTCTCCGCGATCCGCTGCGCGTCGATCGTCACGGTGTCGAAGGCGGCGTCGCCGGGGCGGGCGGGCAACCCGCGGCCGACGACGATGATGTCGTCGCTCTGACCGGTGCGCTGCTGGGCGGCGGCGGGGCAGGCGATGCTGCCGGCGAGCAGCAGAAAGGGGAAGGCGGGACGCATCCGGCCTGCCATGCTGGGTTCCGGCGCGCCCGGCAACCCGCGTCGCGGGGCCGTCAGGCGGCGGTAGCGGCGAAACGGTCCAGTTCGGCCAGATAGGCGGCGCGCTGCCCCGGCGGCAGCCATGCGGCGTTGAAGGCGTTGCGCTGGATCTGGACCAGCTCGGCGCGGGTCAGCGCGCTGACCGGCTGCGCATCGACGATCGCGTCGGCGACGTAGCGGCTGCCCATATAGGCCGGATCGTCGGAACTGATCGTCACTGCCAGCCCCTGGTCCAGCATCCCGCGAACGACGTCGATCGGCGCGCCGCCGGTCGCGACCTTGCCCGAAAAGCCGGGGCAGACGGTGAAGGCCAGACCGCGGGCGCGCGCGATCGCGACCAGTTCGGGCGACTGGAGGATATTGCCGCCGTGGTCGATGCGATCGGCGCGCAGGTCGACGATCGCCTGGCGCAGATGCTCCAGCGTGTTTTCCTGATTCAGGTCGCAGTGCATCGTCAGGTGCAGCCCGGCGGCGCGCGCCTTCGCGAACAGCGGCGCGAAGTCGCGCGGCGGATGACCCTTTTCATCCGAATCAAGTCCGACCGCGATCAGGTCGCGCTTGAACGGCAAGGCCGCGTCGAGCGCCGCCGCCGCGGTATCCAGCGGCGCGTCGCGCACGAAACACAGGATCAGCCCCGATCCGATCCCCAGCCGCTTCGCCGCGTCGCCGCGCGCGCGGGTGATGCCGGCGATCACCGCCGCCATCGGCACGCCGCGCTTCAGATGTTCCTGCGGGTCGAAGAACATCTCGGTATAGCGCACATTCTGCGACGCGGCCTTCGTCAGATAGGCGTAGGCGAGGTCGTAGAAATCCGCCTCGGTGCGCAGCACGTCCATGCCGCTGTAATAGATCGCCAGGAAACTGGGTAGGTCGTGGTAGCGATAGCTGGCGCGCATCGCCTCGACCGTGTCGTAGGGCAGCTTGATGCCGTTGCGCCTGGCCAGCGCGAATTTCATGTCCGCTTCCAGCGTCCCTTCCAGATGGAGGTGCAGTTCGGCCTTGGGCATCGCGCGAATGAAGCGTTCGGTCGCCGCATCCGGCGCCGCCGCCCCGCCCAGCAGCGGGACCAGCGGTGCGCACAGTCCGGCGCGAAGGATGGTGCGGCGGTCAAACATGGCAAGGCTCCGGTGGCAGGGGGAGGGGGGCGGGG
>NZ_LSJO01000571.1:0-15439 GCF_001556735.1 Sphingomonas sp. CCH9-F2
GCCTTGGCGCGCGGCAGGCGCGCCGCCGCTACGTCGATCGACCGGGTGAAGTGCAGCCCCGCACGCTCCTCCTTTGACCAGGCAACATCGGCCTCGATATGGCGGACCGCGCCGATCGACAGGCGCAGATGCTCGCCGTCCGACAGGTCGGCGGCATTGTCGATGCACGCCCCTTGTTCGGAGATGTTGCGCACGCGGCAGTCGAGCGGCTCCGGTTCCGCCTCGATCCGGGCGTAGAGGAACACGCTGCTTCGCGGGGCACGGTCGGGGGGCGTCGCCATGCCCCGATCTTATCCGCCGACGACGTTATCGTTTCGTTAAGTTCGGGTCGAGTTCGTGCAGATATCGCGGCTGGTCGATCGCCAGATGGTCGAGCGCGCTGGCGGCGAGATGCGCGACCAACTGCGGATCGTCGGGCGCGATCGTGCCCGCGCGGATCGCGGTGACCAGCGCGCGGTCCAGCTCGTCGCGCGGGCCGTCGTCCCGTCCCAGGATTGCGGCGATGCGGCAGGCCGCGCGTTCGTCCGCTGCCGGACCCAGCGCCATGTCGCGCGCAGCGATGTCGAGGGCGTTGCGCGCGACACGCAGCGCGAACGGGCTGGCGCTGCCGTCGAGTGGCAGCCATGCGGCCACCCCCTCCACCAGCGCCTGCGCGGTCGGATGCGTCAGCATCGCGGCGACCCGCGGTGCAGCAGCGCGACGATATCCGCCTCCGCCTCCGACAGGCGGCGGCCGATCACGCCGCGTTCCGGCCCCGCGGCGGGATCCTCGGCGAAGCTGCGGTGCATCTGCATCGTCATTACCCCCCATTTCAGGCTGGCCATCATCTGCCACAGGTCGATGCGTGCCGGGTCGATCGGATCGCCGCCCGCCGCGACATAGCCGGCGAGCAGATCGTCCAGATCGCCGAACCCGCCGACGCGCGCCCCGGCTTGCGCGAAACGCCAGCTGTTGCAGCAGATCCAGCCGATATCCTCCGCCGGATCGCCGACATGCGCCAGTTCCCAGTCGAGCACCGCGACCAGCCCGCGATCGGGATCGACCATCATGTTACCGTTGCGGAAATCGCCATGAACCAGGCGCGGCCCCACCTGCGTGTGCGGCAGCCGCGCCTCCAGCCAGCGGAACGCCGCCTCGATCGCGGGGCGCACCGCGCCGCTCTGCCGCCAGATTCGTTCGTAGCGGGCGAGCGTCTCGGCGGCGTCGATCGTGTCGAGGCCGGGCGGCGGCGGCGTGGCGTGGATCCGCGCCAAGGCCGCGCCGCACTGCCCCGCCAGGATCGCGCGGGCGGGGGCGAAGGCAGGGTCGGTCGCGATCCGCTTGCCCAGCGTCTCCCCGGTGAGGCGGCGCATCACATAGCCTTCGCCCAGCCCGTCGTCGGGGCAGCAGACGTGCAGCACTTCGGGCGCCGGAACGCCGCCGGCCACCGCGGCGGCGATGACCTGCGCCTCGCGCGCCAGCGGGGGCGAATCGTCATCCGGGGCGACCGCGCGCCTGCGCAGGATCAGCGGCACCGGCGCGCCGCCACGAACCGCCACGTCGAATGCGAAGGTCGCCATGCTGGCGCCGCCGGTCAGCCGTCGCAGCGATTGGACTCCGGTCGCGTCGGCCACCAGCCGCGGTGCCAGTGCCGCCAGCCGCGCCGCGACCGTCGCTTCGTCGAGCCTCTCCGTCATCGGGGGATGTAAAACGGCGCGGCACGCGCTACGCAAGTTAAAAGAATCGACTTAGATCGGAGAGGGCCATGGATTTCGCGTTGCCGCCGGAGCTGAAGGACTATCTGGCCGAGCTTGACCGGTTCATCGAGGCCGAGATCCGCCCGCTGGAGGAAGCCGACGACAATGTCCGCTTCTTCGATCACCGCCGCGAATATGCGCGCACCGATTTCGAGCGCGGCGGGCTGCCGAACCACGACTGGGAAGCGCTGCTGCGCGAGGCGCGGACGCGCGCGGACCGGGCGGGGCATCTGCGCTTCGCGATGGATCCCAAGTTCGGCGGCAAGGGCGGGTCCAACCTTTGGATGTGCGTGATCCGCGAATATCTGGCTGCCAAGGGGCTGGGGCTGCACAACGATCTGCAGAACGAACATTCGATCGTCGCCAACAACCCGTTCGCCAAGATGTTCGACGACTTCGGCACGCTGGAACAGAAGGAGGAATTCCTGTCGGGCATGCTGGACGGCACGAAGCGAATCACCTTCGGCCTGACCGAACCGCGCCACGGCTCGGACGCGACGCACATGGAGACGCGCGGCGTCCGCGCCGAGCGTGACGGGCGCAGCGGATGGCTGCTCAACGGCGAGAAGATGTGGACGACCGGGATGCATGTCGCCACGCATTGCGCGCTGTTCGCCCGTACCAGTGGCGAGGACGGCGCGGCGCGCGGGATCACCTGTTTCCTGGTGCCCGCCGATGCGCCGGGGGTGCAGGTGGAGGAATATCTGTGGACGTTCAACATGCCCACCGATCACCCGCGCGTCAGCTTCACCGACGTATGGGTGCCCGACAGCGCGATCTTCGGTGAACCGGACAACGGCCTGCCGCTGGCGCAGAGCTTCGTCCACGAAAACCGCATCCGCCAGGCCGCCGGCAGCCTGGGCGCGGCCGTTTACTGCATCGAGGAAGCGGTCCGCTACGCCCGCCAGCGCCAGCCGTTCGGCGAGGACCTGTCGCGCAACCAAGCGATCCAGTTCCCGCTGGTGGAACTGGCGACGCAGGCGGAGATGCTGCGGTTGCTGATCCGCAAGACCGCGTGGCAGATGGACCAGATGCAGCACAAGGAGGTGGAACGGCACCTGTCCGACAAGGTCAGCATGTGCAATTACTGGGCGAACCGGCTGGCGTGCGAGGCGGCCGACCGCGCGATGCAGGTGCACGGCGGGATCGGTTATTCCCGGCACAAGCCGTTCGAACACATCTATCGCCACCACCGCCGCTATCGCATCACTGAGGGCGCGGAGGAGATCCAGATGCGCAAGGTGGCCGCGTTCCTGTTTGGCTACATGGGACCGCGTCGGGCCGAGTTCGACTCGCTGGACTGGAACGACGTCGACTATCGCGTCGAACCGCAGATTCGCCCGCGCACCGGCTGGCAGGCGCTGTCGTAAAGGGACTTGCGGTCGCGGGCGATGCCAGCATAACAGATGTTACGTACGATTTGCGGGAGAGGGACGATGCTGAAGACGCGGTTCACCGAGGCGTTTGGTGTGGAATATCCGATCGCCCAGGGCGGTATGCAGTGGGTCGGCAAGGCGCAGCTGGTGGCCGCGGTTGCCAATGCCGGTGCGCTGGGCTTCATCACCGCGCTGACCCAGCCGACTCCGGAGGAGCTGGCGAACGAGATCCGCCGCACCCGCGACCTGACCGACAAGCCGTTCGGCGTGAACCTGACGATCCTGCCGACGATCAACCCGCCGCCCTATGCCGAATATCGCCGCGCGATCATCGAGGGCGGCGTCAAGATCGTCGAGACCGCAGGCTACAAGCCGCAGGAGCATATCGACGATTTCAAAGCGCACGGGATCAAGGTGATCCACAAATGCACCGCGGTGCGCCACGCGCTGTCGGCGGAGCGGATGGGCGCGGATGCGATCAGCATCGACGGCTTCGAATGTGCCGGCCATCCGGGCGAGGATGACATCCCCGGCCTGATCCTGATCCCCGCCGCCGCCGACAAGGTGACGGTGCCGATGCTGGCGTCGGGCGGGTTTGCCGACGGCCGCGGGCTGGTCGCCGCTCTGGCGCTGGGCGCGGACGGTGTGAACATGGGCACGCGCTTCTGCGTGACGCAGGAAGCGCAGATCCCCGACAGCTTCAAGCAGCGGATGGTCGCCAATGACGAACGCCAGACCGACCTGATCTTCCGCACGCTGCACAACACCGCCCGTGTGATGAAGAACAAGGTATCGGAGGAAGTCGTCGCTATCGAACGCGCCGGCGGCGCGAAGTTCGAGGACGTGCAGCATCTGGTCGCGGGCAAGCGCGGCGTGGCCGCGATGGAGCGGGGCGATACCGATGACGGCATCTGGTCCGCGGGCATGGTGCAGGGGCTGATCCACGACGTGCCGACGGTCAAGGAACTGGTCGACCGCATCGTCGCGGAGGCCGAGGAGATCATCGACCGCCGGCTGGCGGGGATGGTCGACCGGCTGGCATACGCTGCGGCGTGAGGGGAGCGGTTCGGCGCGTCGTGGACGGCCACGGCGCACCGTCCGCCGAACCGCGATCGTTCGCCGCTCCCCGCGTTCGTACCGCTCAGGCGATGCCCAGGTCCGCCGGCCCGAAGGCATCGGGCAACAGGTCGGACAGGCGATAGCTGGCGATCCGATCGCCCTGCGCACCCGCGCAATGGACGCGCAGGTCGTTGCCGCTCAGCTGTGCCGCCTCGTTCAGCACTTGCCGGCAGCGGCCGCACGGGCGCACCGGATCGCTGCCGGTGGCGCGGCCGTCCGCGTTCATCGCGCCGCCGATGACCCCCACCGCCACCACCTCGCGCAGCCGCCCTTGCGCCGCCACGGTGGCGATCGCGACGGTTTCGGCGCATAGCGACAGGCCGTAGCTGGCGTTTTCGACATTGGCGCCGGTCACCACGCTGCCATCCGTCAGCAGCACCGCGGCCCCCACCGCGAAGCGCGAATAGGGCGCGTGGGCATTCGCCGCGGCCGTACGGGCCAGCGCGATCAGCCGCGTCGCTTCGTTGTCGTCGGTCATTGCGCCACCGCCACGTCCCAGTTCACCGGTCCTTCGGCTCCGTCGATACGCCGCACGTCGCTGGCGCGCCACATCCGCCAGCCGCGCGCGCCATAGCCGGGCTTCAGGAAATTGCCCTCCGCCCACAGGCTGCGGCGGAACGCCTCGGTCAGACGATAATCGCCCTCCACCGCGCGCGTTACCTTGAGCAGCACAGGCTTGCCGGTGTGCGATTCGATGCGGCGGATCATTTCCGCCACGTCGGCGATCAACGCGGCGCGCTCGGGGCGGTCGGCGCAGCCGTCGTCATAGGAAAAGTCGATCGCGGCGGGCAGCGCGGTGCGATCGCGCGGGACCAGCGTGTTGAACGCATCTGCCTGCGCCCGCGCGGGCTGGCAGAAGGAAAAGACGTGGATCGCGCCGCGCCGCACGCCGGCCGTCGCCATCGCATCCCAATGGGTCAGGAACGCATGGTCGCGCTGGCCCGCGCCCGTCGTCGCCACCGCATAGCCGAAATCGGCGCCGGCGCCCTTCAGCACCGGCCAGTCGATCGCGCCGGTGCGTTCGGACACGTCGACGCCCTGCACCGGATAGGTTTCGGTCGAGGGATGCCAGCGCATCGCCACCCGCCATGCCGCGACGCCGGACAGCGCCAGCGCAGCGACGATCAGCACGAACCGTCCCAGACCCCACATGAATGATGTACCCGTCTAAGCCTTGATGTGCAGCACGCAGATCAGCGTGAACAGCCGCCGCGCGGTGTCGAAGTCGATCTCGATCTTGCCGTCCAGCCGCTCCATCAGCAGCGTCGCGGCATTGTTGTGGATGCCCCGACGTGCCATGTCGACCGTTTCGATCTGTTGCGGCGTCGACTGGCGGATCGCCTGGAAGTAGCTGTCGCAGATTGCGAAATAGTCGCGGATCGGGCGGCGGAAGCGGCCGAGGCCCAGCACCAGCACCTCCAGCGGAGTGCCGTCGTCGCGCTTGATCTCGATCGCCAGCCGCCCTTCCTCCACCGACAGGCGCACGCGGTACGGACCGGCATAGCCGTCCGGGTGCTGGCGCTGCGGCGCGAAGTGATTGCCCTCGATCAGGTCGAAGATCGCGATCCGGCGTTCCTGCTCGATATCCGCCGACCGCCACAGGATGGTGCGTTCGTCCAGTTCGATGTCGATGATCCGCGGATCGGCCATGCGCCTGCCGATAGAGGCGAACGGTCCGCCCGACAATGCAGGCTATCCACAGCTTTCGCGCCGGCGGGGCTGTCCTACCCGTCGCGGCGCGCGCTATATGCCGGTCAATGGCGACTCTGGCGTTCCCGCAACCGGCTCCGGCCGAACCCGTTCAGCTGCCCCGCAACGTCGAGGCGGAGGCCGCGATGCTGGGGGCGATGATGATCGACAACCGGCTGGCCGACGATATCGTCGACCGGCTGGAGCCGGTGCACTTCTTCGAACCGGTGCACGGGCGCGTTTTCGCCGCGATCAAGTCGTTGCGCGCGCAGGACATGCTGGCGACCCCGGTGACGCTGCGCCCGATGTTCGAGGCGGACGAGGGGATGCGCGAGCTGGGCGGGGTCGGCTATCTCGCCAGCCTGACCGGATCGGGTGCGGGGCTGATCGGTGCGCGGCAGTTCGCGACGCAGATCTACGACCTCGCGATGCTGCGCGCCTTGGTGTCGGTGGGGCACCAGATGGTCGACCGTGCGATGGACACCAGCCAGGAGGTGAATCCGCGCGCGCAGATCGAGGCGGCGGAGGAAGAGCTGTTCCGCGTCTCCGCCGAAGGCGCGACGGAAAGCAGCGTCAAGAGCTTCGCCCAGGCCAGCACGATGGCCGTGAAGATGGCGGAGAAGGCGCTCAACTGGGGCGGCAACCTGTCCGGCGTCACCACCGGTCTGGACAGCGTCAACGCCAAGATCGGCGGCATGCACCATTCCGACCTCATGATCCTGGCCGGGCGACCGGGCATGGGCAAGACCTCGCTGGCGACGAACATCGCGTTCAACGCGGCGCAGCGGTGGATGCGCGACATGCGCGACGGCATCCCGCCCAGCAAGTCGGTGGGCGCGAAGGTGGCGTTCTTCAGCCTGGAAATGAGCGCCGACCAGCTGGCCACCCGTATCCTGGCGGAACAGTCGCGGATCAGTTCCGAGGCGCTGCGCATGGGCAAGATCAGCAAGCAGGAGTTCGAACAGCTGGCGGCGGCGGCGGCGGAGCTGGAGAATCTGCCGTTCTTCATCGACGATACCGGCGGGCTGACGATCGGGTCGCTGCACACGCGCGTGCGGCGGTTGCAGCGGCGCCACAATAACGAGATCGGGCTGGTGGTGGTTGATTACCTCCAGCTGCTGACCGGATCGGGCAAGGGCGACGGCAACCGCGTGCAGGAAATCTCCGAAATCTCGCGCGGGTTGAAGACGCTGGCCAAGGACATGAACGTCCCCGTGCTGGCGCTGTCGCAGCTGAGCCGCGCGGTGGAAAGCCGCGAGGACAAGCGCCCGATGCTGTCGGATCTGCGCGAATCCGGGTCGATCGAGCAGGACGCGGACATGGTGTGGTTCGTGTTCCGCGAGGATTATTATATCGCGCAGCGCGAACCGAAGCGCCCGATGGAGGGCGACGATGCCAAGGTGTTCGAGGAACATGCCCGCTGGGCGGCGGAAATGGAGCGTGTGTACGGGCTGGCGGAGCTGATCGTCGCCAAGCAGCGTCACGGCGCGACCGGCAAGGTGGTGCTCAAATTTGACCCCACGATCACGCGATTCAGCGATTACGCGGGCTTCTGACGCGTTCCAGACGGGGTAAAACACGTGGCGCGACGCGAGTCGCGGCGGCAAAATGGGGCTATTCAGCGCGGACGGTATTCGATCCGCGCGCTTCCTTCCGCCCGGACGGGCATGAACAGGCCCGCGCCGGTCACCTGCAACTGCCCGTTGGTGACGCGCGTGACGTCGGTGGAAAGCAGGAAATCGCCTTCCTGCCGGTGGCCGATCGCGCGTTGTGCCTTGCCGATCACCTTCTGATAATCGGGCGCGAAATCGTGCTGGAGCGCCAGTGCGATCGCGTCATGGACCTGCGCATCGTCGAACAGGTGGACGAGCAGGTCGACCGCGGTCGAATCGGTGCGGGTCACGAGCGAGACGTCGCGGGCGCGCACCAGCTGCGACCCGGGCTCGTTATAAGGGAGCGCCGACAGCCATACCTCGCCGCTGGTCGGCCCGATCGACCCGTCGTGGGTGCGCACCTTCGCAGTGACGCCGATCGCCAGCCGCCCGCCGGTGGTGGCGTAGACGGTGACCTTTCCGAATTCGGCATCGACGCGGCCGATCCCGGCGAGCGTGATGCCGCGCGCCGCCAGCTTGGCCAGCGTCCGCTGCACCACCGGTTCGAGCTGCGCGTAGTCGGCGAGCACCGGGACGAAGAAGCGCAGCCCCGGCTGGCCCGAGACGCGCCCCGGCGGGGGCAGGGGAGTGACGGGCGGATCGGCCGGGCGTTGCCCGACGAAGGTTTGCGTCAGCGCCTCTGCCGACAGTAGCAGCGTCAGCCGTCGCCCATCGATCCGATAGCCGCCGAAGCCGAGCGTGCGCGGCGCGATGCGCAGCCAGGCGGGCGGATTGCGCTTGCTCAGTTCGATCGAGGTGAACGCCTTCGCCCAGATATCCGCCAGCTGCGCGCGCAATCCCAGCTTCGCCAGGTGGCGCGGCAGGTCGCGTTCCAGGTCGGCGACAACGCGCTTCAGTTTCTCGTCCGCCTTGGAGGTGAAGGTGATGCGCTGGCCGGCGATGTCGATGCCGGGTTCCTCGCGCCAGTCATAGTCGAGGTCGACGGTCGCGGTCGGTTGCCAGTTGCCGACGATGCGCAGCCGCGCGGTCGCGCGCACGGTCGCACTGCCGGTGGCGGTTTCGCTGACGACGCCGCCCACTTTCCGCGCGGAGATCGACGCGCGCACCGGCATGACGATGCGCAGCCGCTCCCCGCTGCCCGACAACGCAATCGCGCCGCGGGTGACGCGCCCGACCAGCCGGCAGCCGAGGTCGGGCGTCACCTTGAGCTTGCCGATCCGCCGCCCCGCGACGCAACGGTCGCGCTGCTCGTCGATGGTCCACAGCGTGCGCGGCAATTCCTTTTCCAGCCCGCGTTCCAGCTGCCCCAGATCGGCGACGACCGGGACGGTGATCGTCGAGGACTGGTCCGGCAGCTTCGCGTTTTCGGTGTCGACGCGCGGGGGCGCGGGATGATCCTGCGGCCGGTGGCACGCCGCGACGGGCAGGATCAGGGTCAGCAACAGCAAACGGCGCACCCGATCGTCCCCCATCCTTATCCACGGTGATGGTTCTCAATCCGTAACGACCGATTTCGATCCCTGAACGCCGTTGGCGGGCTCTTAATGTGCGCGGGCGGCGTGGAGGCGGTGCAGCGCCAACGCGATCGCGCCGCCGATCAAAAGGCCGATGATGCCGGACGCCAGCGCGGTGACGATCCACGCCAACGCGCCGTCGATCGCCGGCACCAGATGCGCGGCGGCTTCCGATGCGTCGTGGACGAGATGCGCCGGCGCGGCGAGGCCCAGTTCCTCCGCGCCGTGGAGCAGGATGCCGCCGCCGACCCAGATCATCGCGGCGGTGCCGATCACCGCCAGCCAGCGCATTAGCACCGGCACGCCCTTCACCAGTCCGCGCCCGATCGCGCGCAGCGCGCCCGACCCGGTGCGTGCCAGGTACAGGCCGACGTCGTCCGCCTTCACGATCAGCGCGACGACGCCGTAGACGCCCGCGGTGATCGCCACCGCGACCAGCGCCAGCACCAGCGCCTGCGTCACCAGCGGCGAATCGGCGACCTCCGACAGGGCGATTGCCATGATTTCCGCCGAGAGGATGAAATCGGTGCGGATCGCGCCGGCGACCTTCTGGTTTTCCAGCGCGACCGGGTCGAGGCCAGCGTCTGCCGCTTCCTCCTCATGCCGGCCGGACAGCGCCTCGATCACCTTTTCGGCGCCCTCGAAACACAGATACGCGCCGCCGGCCATCAGCAGCGGGGTGATCGCCCATGGGGCGAGCGCGCTGAGGATCAGCGCGGCGGGCAGCAGGAACAGCAATTTGTTGCGGATCGAACCGAGCGCGATCTTGCCGATGATCGGCAGCTCGCGCTGCGGCGAGAGGCCGACGACGTAGCGCGGGGTGACCGCGGTATCGTCCACCACCACGCCCGCGGCCTTCACCCCCGCCTTGCCCGCGGCGGCGCCGACATCGTCGAGCGAGGCCGCCGCCAGCCGGGTCAGCCCCGCGATATCGTCCAGCAGTGCGACCAGTCCGCTTGCCATGCCCGTCTTTCCCCCGTGATGCCCGTGCCGGGCGCGTCAGCCGTCGGCCAGCCCGATGCCGATCGCCGCGCGCGCCGCATCCGCTTCGTTCGAAACGACCGGATAGGCGCAATAATCGGCGGCGTAATAGGCGCTGGGCCGGTGATTGCCGGACCAGCCGACGCCGCCGAACGGCGCCGAGGAAGACGCACCGTTGGTCGGCTTGTTCCAGTTGACGATCCCGGCGCGCGCGCCGGCCCAGAAACGGTCGAACAGCGCGGGCGTCTGGCTGACCAGCGACGCCGACAGGCCGTAGCGAGTGTTGTTCGCCTCCGCGATGGCGGCGTCGAAATCGTCGATGCGGATCACCTGCAGCAGTGGGCCGAACAGCTCAACATCGGGGCGGCCGGGCATGTCGGTGACGTCGATGATGCCGGGGGTGACGAACGGGCGCGCCGGATCGGGGCGCGCCATGTGGCGGATCGGGCGTCCGCCCTTCATCAACAGCGCCAGGAAGCTTTCGGTGAGGCCGTCGGCGGTTTCGTTGTCGATCACGGGGCCCATGAACGGCTGGGGATCGTCGTGCGGCGCGCCGACGATCAGCCGCCCGGTCAGCCGCGACAGTTCCGCGATCAGCCCGTCGGCCAGCTGTTCCTGCACGATCAGCCGCCGCGCGGCGGTGCACCGCTGGCCTGCGGTTGTGAAGGCCGATTGCGCCACCAGCACCGCGGCGGTGTGCAGATCCGGGGTGTCCCACACCACGATCGGGTTGTTGCCGCCCATTTCGAGCGCCAGGATCTTTTCCGGCATTTCCGCGAACTGGCGGTTGAGCGCGATGCGCGGTGCGCGCCGATCCGGTGAACAGCAACCCGTCGATATCGGGATGCGCGGCCAGCGCCTTGCCCTCCGCCGGGCCGCCGACCAGCACGCGCACGGCCTCCTCGGGCACGCCGGCGGCGTGGTAGCATTCCACCAGGAACACGCCGGTGGCCGGGGTCTTTTCCGACGGTTTGAACACCACCGCATTGCCCGCGATCAGCGCCGGGACGATGTGGCCGTTGGGCAGGTGGGCGGGGAAATTGTACGGGCCGAGCACCGCCAGCACGCCATGCGGCTTGTGACGCAGTGCCATGCGGCTGTTCATCGGCGCGTCCATCCGCCGCTGTGCGGTGCGTTCGGCGTAAGCGGTGATCGAAATATCGACCTTGGCGATGACGCTGTCGACCTCGGTACGCGCCTCCCACAGGGGCTTGCCGGTTTCGCGTGCGATCAGATCGGTGAAGGCGTCGGCACGCTGGCGCACGACATTGGCGAAGCGGCGCAGCGTTTCGATACGGAACGCCAGCGATCGCGCCGCCCAGGGCATGAACCCGTCGCGTGCGGTCGCGACCTCCAGGTCGACATCGCCCTTCTCCCCGCGCCACAGTTCGGCGCCGGTGGCCGGTTCGTACGAGATCACGTCTGCCATGGCGCCGTCTTAGACGCGACTATCCGCGCTGCGGAAGGGGCAGCGCGCCAGCGCCTCACGCATTTCATTGATCCGCGCCACTTTTGCATGGAACGGCGCCCAGTCGTCGCGCGCGTCGATCGCGGACCAGATCGCCTCGACCTCGTCGATCAGCATCGAACAGGGCGCGCCGGACCAGAAGGGATGGGCACGATCGCCGATCACCGGGAAGGTGGCGAGCGCGCTGCGCGCCTCCTCCCATCCAGCGCCATAGTCCGCCGGCAAGTCGCGCGCATAGGCATCGAAGAAGAAGCGGTCGATCGCGGTCCCGGTGCAGCGCAGCGCGCGCTCCACCGCCTGTACCAGCGCGCGATCGCGCTCCGCATCCAGCGGCGCGCGGCCCAGCCGCCACAGGATCGCGTGTGCGACCGCAGGCTGGTAGAGGTCGCCGAACGTATCGAGGATCGCGATCAGCGGCTCGGCATCGGCCAGCGGGCGCAGCGACACCGCCAGCTGCATCGCATCCCAGTGGATCGCCTCCGGCTGGCGACCGAAGGCGTAAAGGCCGGCATGGTCGAAATAGGCGGCGACGAACGCCGGGTCCCAGGTCGGCGCAAACCGCCATGGGCCGTAATCGAAGCTTTCGCCGGTGACGTTGATATTGTCCGAGTTGAGCACGCCATGGACGAAGCCGGCCGCCATATAGGCGGCGGCCAGCCGCGCGGTGCGCTCCACCACCAGCGACAGCAGCCGCAGCGGGTCGTCGCCGTCCTCCCCATACAGCTCGCGCAGGACATAGGCGGTGAGGCGCCGCAGTCCGTCCTCATCGCGATGATAGGCCAGCCGCTGGAACGTGCCGATGCGGATATGCCCGTGGCTGAGCCGCACTAGCACCGCCGAGCGGGTGGGGGAGGGTTCGTCGCCGCGGTCCAGCGCCTCGCCGGTCTCGATCAGCGAGAAGCTGCGCGAGGTGGGGACACCCAGCGCCTCCAGCATCTCACTGGCCAGAACCTCGCGCACGCCGCCCTTCAACGTCAGCCGCCCGTCGCCGAAGCGGCTCCACGGCGTCTGGCCCGACCCCTTGGTGCCCAGGTCCATCAGCCGGCTGTCCGCATCGCGCAACTGCGCGAAGGTGAAGCCGCGGCCGTCGCCCAGATCCGGGTTGTACGTGCGGAACTGGTGTCCGTGATAGCGCAGCGCCAGCGGCGTATCGAGCGAGCCGGGCAACGGTGCGAAGCGCCCGAAATGGCGCACCCATTCGCCGTCGTCGAGCGTGTCCAGTCCGACCTGCCGTGCGGCACGATCGTTGCGGAACCGCAGCCGCGTTTCGGGGAAGTCCGCCGGGGCCACGCGATCCCAGAATGTGTCGCCCAGCGACACGATCGCGCGTTCCGGCCGATATGCTTGCGGGGGGAACACCATGCGGCGATATGGGGGGCGAGCGGCCATGGGTGCAATGGGCCGCGCGACAACGGGCGGGACGCAGCGACACCATGGCCGACTATCGCGATCTTTTCTGGTGGTCCGCCGACGGCATCCGGCTGCACGCGCGCGACTATCCGGGGCCGGCAGATGCCGACGGCGTCGCGCCGGTCGTCTGCATGCCCGGCCTGACCCGCAACGCCCGCGACTACGATGCGCTGGCGCGGCGGCTGGCGGCGCGGCGGCGGGTGATCGCGGTCGAATTCCGCGGGCGCGGCGACAGCGGCTATGCCAAGGATCCGATGACCTATGTGCCGCTGATCTATGCGCAGGATGTCGCAGCCCTGCTGGACCAGGAGAAGATCGACCGGTTCGCGGCGATCGGCACATCGCTGGGCGGGATCGTGACGATGTTGCTGGCGGGGATGCTGCCGGGGCGGATCGCGGGTGCGCTGCTCAACGATATCGGGCCGGAGATCGAGCCGGGCGGCCTGTCGCGGATCCGCGGCTATGTCGGCCGGTCGAGCACCTATCCGACGTGGATGCATGCCGCGCGCGGGGTGCAGGAGGCGAACGAGGACGTCTATCCCGGCTGGACGATCGAACAATGGCTGGGGATGGCCAAGCGGCTGTACCGGCTCAACTCCGCGGGTCGCATCGTCCTCGACTATGACATGAAGATCGCCGAACCGTTCCGCCTGCCGGGCGGGGAGGCGGGGCCGGACATGTGGCGCGCGCTGGCGGCGCTGGGCGAGGTGCCGGTGCTGGTGGTGCGCGGCGGGCGGTCCGACATCCTGTCCGCCGCGACCGCCGGGCGGATGGTCGCCGCGCTGCCGGATGCGGAACTGCTTACGCTGCCCGATGTCGGCCACGCCCCGACGCTGGACGAGCCGGGCGTCGATGACGCGATCGGCCGCTGGCTGGCGCGCGCGTCGGAACCGCGCGTCTAGCTCGTTCGTCTCCGCGGTTCGGCGGACGGTGGAGTGACAATGGCCTATCCCCATGACGCGATCGTGTTCGACCCGCGCGACGTCGACCTGTCGCGATCGCCGCTGGCCGGGAAGGTCGATGCCGACACCTATGTGCTGGGCGCGTTCAACCCCGGCATGACGCGCCTGCCCAACGGCAACCTCCTGCTGATGGTGCGCGTCGCCGAGGCGCTGCGCCACCCGATCCGCGATTCGCATATCCATGCGATCCGCTGGGACGACGGGCGCTACGTGCTCGACGCCTGGCCGCTGGCGCTGGTCGACACGTCGGACCCGCGCAAGTTCATGATGCGCGGCGGCGGGTGGCGGGTGATGGCGCTGACGTCGCTGTCGTGGCTGCTGCCGGTCGAGCTGGACGCCGACGGGCGCCGCGTGGTGGCGGTGCACTACGACCGCGCGATCGTGCCGCGCGCGCCCTATCAATGCTATGGCGTCGAGGATGCGCGGATCAGCCGCGTCGACGGGCACTATTACATGACCACCTGCTCGGTCAGCCCGGAACGCCATTCCACGACGCTCTACACCAGCGACGATGCGCTCGACTGGACGCTGCGGGGCATCGTGCTGGACCATCAGAACAAGGACATGCTGCTGTTCGAGGGGAAGGTGGGCGGGGCATTCTGGGCGCAGACGCGGCCGCTGGGCGACCTGTATTTCGCCTATCCCCCGGACAGCCCGTGGCGCGCGGGGCCGTCGATCAACCTGGCGACATCGCCCGATGCGCTCCACTGGAAACCGCACGACCGCCCCGGCATCCGCCCGCACGCCGCCACCACCGCCACCGCGCGGATGGGCGGGGGGGCGCCGCCGGTGCTGGCCGAGGTGGACGGGCAGCGCGGGTGGCTGACGCTATGGCACGGCGTCGAGCCGTCCGGCATCGTGGGCATCTACCGGACCTATTGGTCGCTGCTGGACGAACGCGACCCGTCGCGCACGATCGCGACCAGCCATGCGCCGTTGCTGGAGCCGGCGGCGGCGCTGACCGCGCCGCTGGACGACCTGATGTACATCACCGACGTCGTCTTCACGACCGGCGTGGTGGACGCCGGCGCACACTGGATCGTGGCGAGCGGCGAGGCGGACCTGGCGTGCCGGATCACGCACGTGCCAAAGGATGCGCTGACTGCCGGCGCGTGACAGAGCCCGCGTTGCGGGGCGTGCTCCTCCGCGGCTATGGCGCGGGCATGTCGCAACCGCTGTCGATCCTGCACCTTCATTCCACGTTCGACCTGGGCGGCAAGGAGGCGCGGGCCGTCCGGCTGATGAACGCCTTCGGCGATCGTGCCCGGCATGTCATCGTATCGGGGATGCCGGGGCATTACGGCGCGCGGGAGCGGATCGCCAAAGGCATCCGCTATGAAATCGCACAGGACCCGCCGCCGCTGACCGGGCGGCCGTCGGTAGCGCGATACGAGGCGATCGCGCGGCTCATGCGCGGGTTCGACCTGGTGCTGACGTACAATTGGGGCGCGATCGACGGGGTGATGGCGCGGCGCGTGTTCGGGCGCGGCATGCCGCCGGTGATCCATCACGAAGATGGCTTCAACGAGGACGAGGCCGGCGGGCTGAAGCGCGAGCGCAACCTGTACCGC
>NZ_LSJO01000572.1:0-580 GCF_001556735.1 Sphingomonas sp. CCH9-F2
TGATCTCGGACACGGACATAAGCCTATGCTCAGGGGATAGCCCCAAGCCTCCTTCATAGGCTTAAATCCGTCCGGTCAAAACAGGGGCCAGCTCATCGGCCGCCTCACCGGTTTTGGGCTGAATCCGGTAACGGTAGGTTTCGGTTGCAAGGGCAACCGGTCCCTCGAAGCGGACGTCGACCTTGTAGTCTGAGAAACGGAACGATTTGAACTGCTTCAGCTCGGGACCGAGATGATGAGCCAAGTACGTGGTGTAGCTGCCCTCAGATGCTCCTGTCTCGAAAATCTGCGCGTTGGTCGTGAACAGTCGCTCGGTTCCAGCGGCGTCAAGCTTTTCGATCGCCTTCTTGTACGACGACAGCACAGCCTTCACGGCGCGCGCATCAGCGGCTCGAGCGTCAGACTGCGCCCACGCCGCGGCGGGCAGAGCAATTGACAACGCCATGATCGTCTTCATCCCGATGTTCATTCCTGATCTCCCAAAATAAAACTCTCCACTTTAGGCTATCGCCGTTTGAGGCAATACGGGGACCGGTGAGAGGATGGTCGAAAACGTACGCTCTCATGACTGCCATCCGAG
>NZ_LSJO01000573.1:0-9878 GCF_001556735.1 Sphingomonas sp. CCH9-F2
GATCGTTCGAGGAAGGCGCGTCGATGCTGCTGACCTATGGCACGACGATCCACGCACTGGTCGATCGCGGCCATATCAAGGCCGGCGACAACCTGCTGGTGCTGGGCGCGGCGGGCGGCGTCGGGCTGGCCGCGGTGGAGCTGGGCAAGGCGTTCGGCGCGCGCGTGGTCGGCGCGGTGTCGAGCGAGGAGAAGGCGCAGGCGGTGCGCGATGCGGGCGCCGACGACGTCATCATCTATGGCCGCGCGCCCTTTTCGAAGGACGAATCGAAGGCGCTGGCGGAACAGTTCAAGGAGAAGGGCGGGCGCGAGGGCTTCCAGCTGGTCTATGACGCGGTCGGCGGCGACTATGCCGAACCGGCGCTGCGCTCGATCGGGTGGGAGGGGCGCTATCTGGTGATCGGCTTCCCCGCCGGCATCCCGAAGCTGCCGCTGAACCTGACGCTGTTGAAGAGCTGCGACGTTTGCGGCGTGTTCTGGGGCGCGTTCGCGGCGCGCGAGCCAGAGCGCAACCGTGGCAACATCCGCCAGCTGTTCGACCTGTGGCAGCAGGGGAAGATCGCGCCGCGCGTGACGGAGGTGTTCCCGTTCGAGCGGGGCGGCGACGCAATCGCCAAGATGGCCGCGCGCGGCGCGATCGGAAAGCTGGTGGTGCGCGTCGCCGACTGATGGGCGGCGCGGTGGGCGGCGTGAAGCGTTGCGTGTTGCGCCGTGCCGCCCTAAGTCGCGGCGAACAGCACGACGGGAGCCGACATGACCACCTTCGACGATCGCGAGCGGGCCTTCGAAGCGAAGTTCGCGCGCGACGAGGAAAACGCGTTCCGCATCACGGCACGCCGCAACCGGCTGGCTGCGCAATGGGCCGCCGACCTGCTGAAGCTGACCCCGGCGGAGGCGGATGCCTATGCCAAGGCGGTGGTGCAGGCCGATTTCGAGGAAGCGGGCGACGAGGACGTCGTGCGCAAGCTGTTCGGCGACCTGACCGCAGCCGGCCTCGACGTCGAGGAGGGGACCGTCCGCCGCATGCTGGACGAGAAGCTGGTCGAGGCGCGCCGCCAGCTGATGCAGCCGGAGTAAGCACGCGATGCCGATGGCAGGCGAGGAGATCGCGGCGCTCATCAAGGCGGGCATTCCGGATGCCGAGGTCGAGATGACCGATCTGGCCGGCGACAACGATCATTGGGCCGCCCGGGTGACCGCCGCGTCCTTTGCCGGAATGCCGCGCGTGAAACAGCATCAGGCGGTCTACGCCGCGCTGGGCGGGCGGATGGGCGGCGTGCTCCATGCCTTGCAGTTGACCACCGCCGTCCCGAAGTAGGCGACAGGTTCCGACAGAAAGTGACGATGACGATGACCGATGACGCCCAGGCCCGCATCGACGCGGTGGTGAAGAACAACGCGGTGGTGCTGTTCATGAAGGGGACGCCGCTGTTCCCGCAATGCGGGTTTTCCAGCCGCGCGGTCGCGATCCTGGAGCGGCTGGGCGTCGATTTCGAAAGCGTCGACGTATTGCAGGATCAGGCGGTGCGGCAGGGGATCAAGGCCTATTCGGACTGGCCGACCATTCCGCAGCTGTACGTGGGCGGCGAATTCGTCGGCGGATCGGACATCATGATGGAGATGTACGAGGCGGGCGAGCTGGCCGAGCTGTTCCAGAATGCGGGCGCCGCCGCCAAGTAAGCGCGCGCCGTTGACGGTGTAGGAAGGCCCATGCCCGCCGGTCGGGTGTGGGCCTTTTTCTTGGTGCCGTCTGACGTGTATCGGGAAGGCACCGGGTACGGGCGGGGGTCGCGAGATCGAAGTAGCGACGCCCCGCCCGGCTGAAGCGTATCCACGCTCGGTGCGGGTCATACCTAGCACCGCGCGTGCCAGTTCATCGGATCGACGGTTTTGCGCGGTTGCGTTGGTTAACGCGCGTCAACGGCCTGTTGAAATTGTAAAAAGAACCGACAGGGGCTCCGCAGCCACTATTGACTACAGGCGTAATCAATAAGATTACATGCGTAGTCGATAGGAGGCGAGTCGTGGCCGAACGTATCAGCGAAGCCGAACATGCGGTGATGGAGGTCCTGTGGGATGACAGCCCGCTGACCGCGCAGGATGTGGCCGAACGGGTCGATCCGACGCGCGGGTGGAGCGCGGCGACGGTCAAGACGTTGCTCGGTCGGCTGCTGGCCAAGGAAGCGGTGGCGCATGATGTCGACGGGCGGCGGTATCTGTACCGCCCGGCGGTGGCGCGGGAGGATTATGTCGCAGGCGAATCGCGTCGGCTGATCGACCGGCTGTTCGGCGGCAAGCTGACCCCGCTGGTCGCGCATCTGGCGGAGCGCGACGCGATTTCCGATCAGGATATCGCCGAGATCGAGGCGCTGCTGAAGGCGTTGAAACAATGATCGGCTGGGCGATCGAGGCGCTGCTGGCATCGGCATTGCTGATGGTGGTGGTGCTGGCGGCGCGCGGGCCGGTGCGCGCGGCGTTCGGCCCGCATGTCGCCTATGCGCTGTGGGCGATCCCGGTGCTTCGACTGCTGCTGCCGCCGTTGCCGGCCGGATGGCGTGCGGGCATGTTGCCGCACCTGCCTGCGCCGTGGCGGGGCGGGGCGATGCCGGACCTGCCGGCAGGCGATCCGCTGACGGTCATCATCGGCGCGCCGGCCGCGGCGTTGCCGGCGGCGACGCCGGTGCCGGGCGGGATCGGCTGGGCAGAAGCGGCGCTCCTGCTGTGGGGTGTGGGTGCGGCGGCGCTGCTGGTGTGGCAGGTGCTGCATTATGCGCGCTTCCGTCACCGGGTGCTGCATCACGGCATCGCGGTCGACCGCGTGCGGTCGGTGACGGTGGTGCGCAGCGCGGCGGCGACGGGGCCGCTGGCGTTCGGGGTGTTCGACCGCGTGGTCGCCTTTCCGCGCGATTTCGCGGCGCGCTTCGACGTCGAGGAGCAGGCGCTCGCGCTGGAGCATGAGCTTGGCCATCACGCGCGCGGCGACCTGATCGCCAATTGGGTCGCGCTGGCGGTGCTGGCGGTCCACTGGTTCAACCCACTCGCCTGGATCGCCTTTCGCGCATTCCGCGCCGATCAGGAAATGGCCAACGACGCCTATGTCCTTTCCAAATGCGGCGCGGCGGCGCGCCACGCCTATGGCTGCGCGATCGTCAAGGCGGCGCACGGACGCGCCGTATCGCCGGCCTGCCACCTCAACACCGTCAAGGATCTGAAGGGGAGATTGCGTATGCTGGGGCGGAAGAACGTGTCGCGCGGTCGCGTGGCAATGGGGGCGGGGGCAGCCGGCGCGCTGGCGCTGGGCACGCTGGCGATGACCGCATCGGGAACGCAGGCGGCCGAGCGGATGCGCATCAAGGTGGAAACCGCCACCGGCGTCGAGATCGCCCGGTTGGCGCCGGTCGCCGCGTTCCACGCGGCGGTGGCGCCGATCGCCCCGGTGGCGCCGGATCTGCCCTCGGGCGAGGCGGCGCCGGTGGTACCGGACGTGCCCGCCGTGCCGCCCGTCCCGGCCGCGCCGACGCCGCCGGAGACTGGGCAGCACGACAGCAATCACGTCGTCGTGGTCGAGAACGGCAAGCGGACCGTCTATGACGGTGTGGAGGCCGACGCTTGGCGTGCCGCCCACCCGCTGCCCGCGCCGCCGATGCCGCCCGTTCCCCCGTCTCCTGCGACGAAACCGGTGATGGTCATCCGTACCGGCGACGTGCCGCAGGTCGTCGAGCGTAGCTGCGCGCCGGGGGAGGGCGGAACGGACTCGCGGATGATCCTGATGATGCCGCGCGATGGCGACAAGCGCGTGATGACCGTCTGCACCAACCGTGTCGACGAGATGGCGCGCCGCGTCGCCGAGCGGGCGACCGCCGACGCCGAACGGATCGCGGGCGATACCAAGCATATCGAGCGCGACGCGAAGCGCACCGCGATCGCCAGCCTGTACCAGGCCCGTGGCGGGTTGTTCGCCAATCGCGCGCTGAGCGCCGAGCAGCGCCGGCTGGCGGTGTCGGGCATCGACGAAGCGATCACAGAGTTGAGGGCCGAGGTCGCCGCGCGCGACTGAGGTCTTCCGCCGGCCGTGCCTGACCCTCGTACGGCCGGCGATAGCCGCCCGCCCCCCACGCCCTTGCGCGCGGGGGGCGGGTTCGCCATGTCGGACGCGATGGCAAAGGATCCCCCCGCCGGCGTGCCGATGACGCTGGAGCCGCTGGTGACGCGGGTGCTGGCGCCCAATGCGTCGCCCTATACCTATACCGGCACGCAGGCGCATATCGTCGGGACCGACGACGTGGCGATCATCGATCCCGGCCCTGCCGATCCGGCGCATCACGATGCGTTGATGGCGGCGATCGCGGGGCGGCCGGTGGTGGCGATCGTCATCACCCATCATCACCGTGACCATTCGCCCGGCGCGCGCGCGCTGAAGGCGGCGACCGGCGCGCCGATCGTCGGGGCGGCGCCCTTCGCGCTCACCGACGACGGCCCGCGCGCGGACGATGCCTTCGATCCCGATTACGCGCCCGACCGGGTGATGGCGGAGGGCGACAGCGTGGCGGGCACCGGATGGACGCTGACCGCGATCGCGACGCCGGGGCATACGAAGAACCACCTCGCCTTTGCGCTGCCCGAGACGCGCGCGCTGTTTTCGGGCGATCATGTGATGGGTTGGTCGACCAGCGTGGTGTCGCCGCCCGACGGCGACATGACCGATTACATGGCCAGCCTGGAAAAGCTGATCGGGCGCGACGACCGCGTCTATTACCCCGGCCACGGGCTGGAGATCGATCGGCCGGAACGGCTGGTGCGCGGGATGCTGGGGCATCGCAAGCAGCGCGAGGGGCAGATCCTGCGTCTGCTGGGCGAGGGCCCCCGCGCGATCCCGGCGATGGTCGAGCGGATGTACGCCGGGCTGGACCCGCGGCTGTTCGGCGCGGCGGAACGATCGGTGCTGGCGCATCTGATCGACCTGGAACGCCGCGGACTGGTCGCTGCGGACGGTGAGGCGTGGCGGGGCATGGCGGCGTGAACACGCATCTGACCGGGCTGGGGCGGCTGCTGATCGGCGCAGCGGTGGCGGTGGCGATCGTGCTGGGATCGCTGGCGGCCTATCGGCGGTTCACCCGCGATTATACCGTCACGACCGACGACAATGGCGTCGCGGTGGCGCGGGTAGTCGCGGGGCGGCTGTACGGCAGCAGCGAATTGCGCGTCAGCCGGCTGTCGGGCACGGTGCAGGCGACCGGTTCGACCAGCCGGCTGTGGGGCTGGCTGCCGTCGAGCCGGGTGGTGAAGGCGCCGTTCGAGGTCGATTACTTCGTCGACCTGCGCGCACTCGATCCGTCCGATTTCCGCTATGACGCCAAGGCGCGGACGCTGCTGGTCGAGGTGCCCGACGTCACCATCGGCCGTCCCAATGTGGACGAGGCGAACGTCACGATCGACCAGACCAGCGGGCTGTTCGTGTCGCGCGCCGCGATGACCGAGTTGCAGCGGCGCGCCTCCGTGTCCGCCGCGCGCAGCGTCACGGCATCCGCGCGGTCGCCCGAGAACATGCGCAAGGCGCGCGAGAACGGCCGTGCCGGGCTGGCGCAGCTGTTCGGCGGCACGCTGCGCGCCGCGGGGCTGCCGGTGGCGGTGACGGTGCGCTTCGCCGGCGAACCGCGCGGGGCCGACGAGACGCGCTGGGACCTGACCCGGTCGCTGGAGGAGGTGCTGGGCAACGCGGGGTGATGTCGCGGATTGAGCGGCGCGGCCGGAGGGTGTAGAAGGCGGGCATCGACGACGGCTGGGGGGCTTGTCCGATGGCGACCGATGTTTCCGACGTGCATGTCGCGGCACCCGCACGGCGGCGGCCGTTGCAGGACCATCGCTTCTTCCTGACGATCGCGATCGTGGTGACCGTGATCAACGTCGCCGCCTTCTCGATGCAGGCGGCGCTGGGGCGGTCCAGCTTCGCGCAGCCGTGGCATGTCCATCTGCACGCGATCGTCTTCTTCGGCTGGGTGATGTTGTACCTGTGCCAGAACGTGCTGGTCGCCACCGGCGCGCTACGCTGGCACCGCACGCTCGGCTGGGTCGCGGTCGGGTGGATGGCGGGAATGGCGGTGGTCGGGCCGATCACCGTCGCGATGCTGGTTCGCGCCGGGCGGGTGCCGTTCTTCTTCACCCCGGCCTATTTCGTGGCGATGGACCTGCTGGCGCTGGTCACCTTCCTGGCGCTGGCCGGCACGGCGGTGCGGATGCGGCGGCGCACCGAATGGCACCGCCGGCTGATGGCGAGCGCGATGTCGGCGATCATGGGGCCGGCGTTCGGGCGTCTGCTGCCGCTGCCGTTGCTGATCCCCTTCGCCGGGCTGGCGGTGTTCCCGACGCTGCTGGCGATCCCGGTGGCGGGCGCGATCTACGATCGGCGGACGCGCGGTGCGGTGCATCCCGCATGGTGGTGGGGGATCGGCGCGCTGACGCTGACTCACCTGCTGATCGAGCTGTGCGGACGCGGCGCGCCGGGGGTGGCGGCGACCATCGCCATCGCCGCCGGAACGCCCGGTGCGGCGGTCGATCCGCGTCCCCGCCGCATTCAACGGCATCTGGGGGCACAAGCCGACCTGGGGCGTGCTGCCGGCCGACGGCCATTATTTCCCCGGCACCGACAGCGCGCGCACCGCTTTGTCGGTGATCGGGCCGCTGGCGCGCGATCCCGCCGATCTGGAGGTCGCGCTGGGCGTCGTCGCCGATCACCCGCTCGCCCCCGCGCATCAGCATGTGTCCGGCACGTGGCGGGTGCTGCTGCTGACCGGCCATCCGCTGGCGCGCGTGCAGGGCGCGATCGTGACGGCGCTGGAGGAACTGGGCGAGCGGATGGCCGCCGCCGGCGCGCTCGTCGATCGCACCAGCCCGCTGCTCCCCGATCTGGCGCACCAGCACGCCGGTTACTGGCAGATGCTCAACATCGCCATGTCGCGCCGGATGCCGCTACCCGATGGCGCCACCCCGCCCGCGCTGGAGGACTGGCTCCACCTCCACGACGAACAGGCGCGCAACCAGCGCGCGTGGCGCCGCCTGTTCGAACAATATGACGTGGTGATCGCGCCGACCGTCGGCATGACCGCCTTCGCGCACGACGACACGCCGCTCGCCACCCGCCGGCTCGACGTGGATGGCGAGGATACGCAATTCTTCCACCAGTTCGCCTTCCCCGGCATCGCGACCTTCCCGATGCTGCCCGCCACCAGCGTGCGGATCGGCACCGATCGCGACGGCCTGCCGATCGGGGTGCAGGTGATCGCCGATCTGTTTGCCGACCGTACCGCCATCGCCGCCGCCCGCACGGCGCACGAGCTTTCATGGAGTGACCGATGACGACCGATCTCGACACCTTCCGCGCTGACACGCGCGCCTGGCTTGAAGCGAATTGCCCGCCCGAAATGCGCGAGCCGGTGCGCGGCGAAAAGGATGCCGTGTGGGGCGGACGCGACCAGAGCGCGCTGACCCCGGCGCAGAAACAATGGATGGACGCGATGGGCCAGCGCGGCTGGACCGTGCCGGACTGGCCGAAGGAATATGGCGGCGGCGGCCTGTCGGCGGCGGAAACCAAGGTGCTGCGCGAGGAAATGGCCCGCATCCGCGCGCGCAATCCGCTCAATTCCTTCGGCATCTCGATGCTCGGGCCGGCGCTGCTGAAATACGGGACGGAGGAGCAGAAGAAGCGCTTCCTCCCCGAAATCGCGCGCGGCGAGATCCGCTGGTGCCAGGGCTATTCGGAGCCGAACGCCGGGTCGGACCTCGCCAGCCTCGCCACCAGCGCTGAGGACAAGGGCGATCACTTCCTGGTCAACGGGCAGAAGGTGTGGACCAGCTACGCCGACAAGGCGGACTGGATCTTCTGCCTGGTGCGCACCGACAGGACCAACAAGCACAACGGCATCAGCTTCGTGCTGTTCGACATGGCCAGCGAGGGCGTGTCGACCAAACCGATCCTGCTCATCAGCGGCTATTCGCCCTTCTGCGAAACCTTCTTCGACAATGTGAAGGTGCCTAAGGAGAATCTGGTCGGCGAGCTCAACAAGGGCTGGGACGTCGCCAAATACCTGCTGGGGCATGAGCGCGAGATGATCTCGGGCATGGGCCTGGGCGGCACCGGCGCGAAGAACCCGCTGGTCGAGGTGGCGACGCGCTCGGTCGGCACCGGCGACGACGGCCGGCTGGCCGATCCGCTGCTGCGCGCGCAGTTGGCGCTGTTCGACGTGCGCGCCAAGGCATTCGCGGCGCAGAGCGAGCGCTTCATCGACGAGCTGAAGGCCGGCCGCGCGCATCCCGCTCAGCCCAGCATGATGAAATATTACGGCACGGAGCTGAACAAGACGCGCTACGAACTGCTGATGTCGGCGGGCGGCTCGGACGAGCTGGAATGGGAAAGCGCGGCGTCGGACGGCGGGCGCGAGGCGCGCGCCTGGCTGCGCACCAAGGCGAATTCGATCGAGGGCGGCACCAGCGAGGTGCAGCTCAACATCATCGCCAAGCGCATCCTCGAATTGCCGTCGTAACGCGCCTGACCCGTCACCCCCGCGAAAGCTGGGGTCTCCCGCCCCAACACGTGCCCTCGCGGCACGCAATCCCGGCCTGCGCCGGGATGACGAACGGAGACGAACAATGCCTCTTTTCCTCAACGACGAACAGACGATGCTGCGCGACACCGCGAAGGATTTCGTCAGCGAACATGCCCCCGTCGCCCATATGCGTGCGCTGCGCGATGCGAAGGACGCGACCGGCTTTTCCCGCGACCTGTGGAAACAGTTCGCCGACATGGGCTTCACCGGCATCCTGATCGGCGAGGACGCCGGCGGGCTGGGCCTCGGCCATGTCGAGGCGGGCGTGGTGCTGGAGGAGATCGGCCGCAACCTGTCGCCCTCCCCGTTCCTCACCACCGCCGTCGCCGCGGTCGAGGCGCTGAAGGGCACCGCGCAGGCCGACCGCTGGTTCCCCGGCATCCTGGCGGGCGAGACGGTCGCCGCGCTGGCGATCGACGAGGGCGCCAAGCACCGCAACAGCGTCGGGATGAAGGCCGAGCGTTCGGGCAACGGCTTCCGCCTCTCAGGCGCCAAGCAGTTCGTCACCCATGGTCATGTCGCCGATCTGCTGATCGTCGCGGCGCGCACCGCCGGGTCGCCGGATGACGATGCGGGGGTGACGCTGTTCGCGGTGCCGCGCGACGCCGCCGGCCTCACCGCCACGCCGGAGCGGCTGGCCGACGCCAGCCTCGCCGCGCGCATCGCCTTCGACGGTGTCGAGGTGGATGCCGATGCGGTGATCGGGGAGGTCGATGCCGGCCGCGATCCGCTGTCGCGGCTGCTGCGCGCGGGCCGCACCGGCGCGGCGGCGGAAATGCTCGGCGTCGGCGGCGGCGCGATGGACATGACCGTCGGCTATCTCAAGGATCGCAAGCAGTTCGGCGTCGCGATCGGCAGCTTCCAGGCGCTCCAGCACCGCGCCGCGCATCTCTATGCGGAGATGGAAGTCGCGCGCGCCGCGGTCCTCAAGGCGCAGCAGCTGCTCGACGTCGGCGACGACAAGGCGGATCAGGCGGTGTCGGTGGCCAAGGCGATGACCGGCCTGGCCACCACGCTGGCGGTGCAGGAAGGCGTGCAGATGCATGGCGGCATCGGCATGACCGACGAATATGACATCGGCTTCTACATGAAGCGCGGGCGCGTGCTGGCGGAAATGTTCGGCGACGCCAATTTCCACGCCGATCTGCTGGCGAGAACCGCGGGCTATTGACCCGCCTCGCGCTCCTGCGCACGCAGGGGCCCGGAATCACAAGCGCACCGCGTGTGGCCCTGGGCTCCCGCCTGCGCGGGAGCACGCACGATGACCGACCCCACGCCC
>NZ_LSJO01000574.1:0-1547 GCF_001556735.1 Sphingomonas sp. CCH9-F2
GGGAGGGTGCCTTGCCAGTCTTCGCTGCCTTCGCTGACGGCGCCGCCTTCGTCTCGCCTTCGCTTCGCCGGCGCATCCGCAACGCGGGTTCGCGCTTGCCATCGGGCTGCTCTATCGTCAGCGCATAGCCGGGCAGTTCGTCGCGCTCGGCGATCTTGGCGATCTCGAACTTGAAGCGGCGATACTGGCCCTCGGCGCCCGACTTCTCGAACAGCGTCGGCATCGAGATGGCGAAGCCCGCCTCGCCGGCGCCGCCCGCATGCTTGCGCGCGACCTTGTACAGCCAGCGCTCGCGCCCGCCGGTGATGTCGAAATAGGCGCGGTCGATCGACAGCACGCCGCCGGTCATCATCACGCCTTCCCAGAACCAGTTCGACAATTCGATTGTCATGCCACGCGAGCGCTCGGTCTTCTCGTCCACCAGCTGCGTCCAGCCGTCGAGCCAGCTGAACGTCGCCTCGCGGCGGTTCTCGGCACGGATATTTGTCTTGACCGTGGTCGACACCAGCCGGTCGAGCGCCTGGCCGAGCAGCTCATAGGCGCGACCCGTCGGCTGCCGCCCAATCGCGCGCAGCAGGTCGTAGGGCATCAGGTGGAGCTTGCGCGGCACGTCGTTAACGCCGCGGCGCGCCATGTCGGCGAGCATCGAGGCACAGTAGATCAGGATGTCCGCGTCCCAGATCGTCGCCATGCCGTAGTCGGGATTGGCCGAGACGTGGACCCACAGCTTGCCGTCCGGTGATCGGTAGTCGATCGGCTTCACACGCTTCGACTTTGCGAGGCTGAAGAAAGGCCGCTCCATCATTTCGCGCTGGTCGCGCAGCGGCAAGTCGGCAAGATAGGGGAGGAACAGCTCGAACTGCTCGGACACGGCCTCCCGGCGCGCGCGGGTCATGCGATGTTTCCCCGGGGAAACATCGACCAGCGGTTTACAAAACCGATGCTCCGCCCCTGCATGTTTCCCCGGGGAAACATCAGCGCTGGAGTCCTTTCCCGGTCGCCTCGAGGTGGGCCAGTGCATCGCGCAAGGCGGTCATCAACTCGTCCGTGTCTGCGCCAGAGCCCGCGTGGAGGCGGATCGTCACGCCTTGCCGGTTAGCCGACTGTACCGTCAGTGCGGTGCGCCCGTACTTGGTGGCGTAGCGGTACGGCTCCGGCCTTTCGTCACCGGACAACGCCTTTGGCGCGTCGAGCAGCCGCCGCAGCACGTCCGTGGCGGGGGAGGGGGGGGCGCCCGCCTCGCGACGTGCCGCCTGTTCCTTGGCGACCTGCCGCGCCATGGCGGTGATCGCCTTGGCCATGTCCTTGTCGTCTAGCGCCTGGGCGAGTGTATAGGCCGGCTTCAGCTGCACGTCGCCCGGCGAGGCGAAGGCGGCAATCACCGCGTCAGGGATCGTGGCGACCTTCAGCATCTTGGACAGCCAGCCCTTGGACAGCTTCAGCCGTTCGGCCATCCGCGTCTGGTGGTTGCCGTAATGCGCCTTCAGCGCGTCGAGATAGTTGCGGGCCCGCTCCAGGTCGGACACGTCGGCCCGCGCGCGGTTTTC
>NZ_LSJO01000575.1:0-723 GCF_001556735.1 Sphingomonas sp. CCH9-F2
AGATCAGCCGCGAGAACGGCAAGCGGCGCGTGGTGGTGCAAGCCAACGTGCGTGGTCGCGATGTCGGTAGCGTCGTTGCAGACGCGCAGGCGGCGATCGGCAGCCAGGTCCGGCTGCCTGCCGGTGCCTATCTCGAATGGGGCGGTCAGTTCGAGAACCTGCAATCGGCGAGCGAGCGGCTGAAGCTGGTCATTCCGGCCTGCTTCATCCTGATCCTGTTGCTGCTTTATGGCGCATTGGGATCGGTCCGCGATGCCGCGATCGTCTTCACCGGCGTGCCATTCGCGCTGGTGGGCGGCGTTCTGCTGCTCTTCCTGCGCGGCATGGACTTTTCGATCTCGGCGGCGGTGGGCTTCATCGCCCTGTCGGGCATCGCGGTCCTCAACGGCCTCGTCATGGTCAGCTCAATCCAGGATCTGATCCGGTCGGGGCTATCGCGCGAGGAGGCGGCCCATGTCGGCGCAATGCAGCGTCTGCGGCCAGTCGTCATGACCGCGCTCGTCGCAAGCCTCGGCTTCGTGCCGATGGCGCTTGGCGAGGGGGCGGGCGCGGAGGTGCAGAAGCCATTGGCGACCGTCGTCATCGGCGGCCTGATCTCGGCGACGCTGCTGACGCTGTTCGTGCTGCCGACGCTCTACGCCCGGTTCGGGCAGAAAGTGATCGAGAAGCCCGAGCACTACAATGAGGAGCATGAAGGGGACGACCACGGTCAGACCTTCGTGA
>NZ_LSJO01000576.1:0-4776 GCF_001556735.1 Sphingomonas sp. CCH9-F2
CAGCTGGCACCGCGCAGCTATTTCAAGAACGACCGCCGCGAGCAGGTGTCGCATCCTCAGAACTGGATGCGCGTGGTCAGCGCGAAGCGCCGGTCGTTCTTGAAATAGCTGCGCGGTGCCAGCTGTCCTTCGGCGTTGATGACCGAATAGGTCTTCGTCACGCTGTCCAGCAGGTTGACCGCCTGCACGCCGATCTTGAACTGCTTGGTGACCGTGTACAGGATCGTGCCGTCCAGCTGGCCGAAGCTGCCCGAATAGATCGGCAGGAACGGCGCGATCTCGTCACGCACCGTCAGCACGTACTTTGACCGCCAGTTATACGCCGCGCGCAGCGACAACGGCCCCTTTTCATAGAAGACGGTGGCGTTGACCGTATGCTTCGACAAACCTTCCAGCGGCAGCCGCGACACGTCGATCGTGGTGGTCGGCGACGTCGCCTGCGCCGCGCGGCCCTGCGGGATGTTCGACGGATCGACATAGGTGTAGTTGGCCTGCACCCCCAGCCCCGACAGGAAACCGGGCAGGAAATCGTAGGTCTGCTGGTACGAGACCTCGAACCCCTTCACATTGCTGTGGCCTTCGGCGTTCTGCGGGCCGACGAACAGCACGTCCTGCGTCACGCCATTGTTGGTATAGGACCGCGTCTGCGCGACGTTCGAGACGATGACGTTGCTCAGATCCTTGTAGAACAGCGCCGCGGTCAGCGTGCCGACGCGCGCGAAATACCATTCGGCGGTCAGGTCGAACTGGTTCGCCTCCACCGGGCGCAGCAGCGCGTTCGAGTTGCGCGTCGTCCCGTCCAGCCGGAAGACCGAGATGCCGGTCGCCGGCGCGATCTGGATCGTGCTCTGCAACTGGTCGAAGCCGGGCCGCGAGATCGCCTTGGAATAGGCGAAGCGCGTGATGAGGTTCGGCGTCAGCCCCACCTTCAGGTTGAAGCTGGGCAGCCAGTGGTCGAAGCGGTTGCGCGTCACCTGGTTGACCGCCGCGCCGTTTGAGAAGGCGAGGATCGACTGCTGCTGCGTCGGGGTCAGCTGACAGAAGGGGCTGGTCTGCGCCGGCTGCGAGCAGAAAGCGCCAACGCTGCCGCCGCTGCCGATGATCTGCGCCTGCGTCGGGAAGGTGAAGAAGCCGTCCGCATCGTCGGTCGTCTGGACGTAGCGCAGGCCGATATTGCCCGACAGCTTCACCCCGCCGAGCAGGTCGGTGCCCTGCGTCCCGAAGTCGAGCCGGGCATAGGCCGCCTTGGTCTCTTCCGAATTGGTATAGACCTCGTTCGGCAGGAACGGCGTTCCCGGCAGCACGCCCGCGCGCTGGCCGGTCGGGGTCCAGCCACCGGCGTTGGCGCCCTTCTGCGTCTGCCAGATGGCGTTGATCGCCTGCGCCTGCGCCGCGGTCTGCGCATAGTTCGCCGCCGGATTACCGTTGATGTAGAAGGAACCCAGCCCCGATGGGCCGTTGCCGCGATACTGGTTGTCGAAGCTGTCGAAGCCATAGGTGCCCGGCTGCGTGTCGGCGAAGGTCACGGGACCGCTGCCCGACCACGTCTCGCTCAGCACGCCCCAGTTGTAGAGCGTGTAGCGCACCGTCTGGTCGCGGTCGGCATAGCGCGCGCCGACCTTCGCCCGCTTCAGGAAACCGGCATCGTCGAAATCATAGGTCGCATCGCCGCGGAAGGCCCATTCGTGGCCCTTGTTGTCCTCGAAATGGTCCATCGCCGCGCGATAGTAGCTGTTGCGCGGATCGGCGAAATACGCGCCACTGTCCTGGCCGTTGGGCGCCAGGAAGCGGATGTCCGGCGTGTCGCCGGTGACGTCCAGCGCCACATCCGCGAACGTGCCGCCATAGACCGAGAAGTCGGTCTGCTTCGTGGTCGATTCGACATACTGGCCGTCGAAATTGAACGACAGCCGGTCGGTCGCCTGCCACTTCACGTTACCGCCGAAGTCGTTGGTGATCGCGCGCCCCTGCACCCCGCGGTTCGACAGCTGGGTGATCATGCCGCGCTGCTGCCCGCCCGCCGGGGTGTAGCCGCGGTCGATCGAGATCACGCCGGTGCGGAACAGCCCGTCGTCGCCATAGGTGTAGCTGGTGCCCGCCGCCGGGAAGGTCAGCCGGTCGATCGCATCGGGCGCGGTTTCCACCGTATGTTCGCCCCACGTCTGCTTGGCGTCGCTGCGCACGAACTGCAGCGTCGCCAGCAGCGACTTGTCGTTCGATTCGAACTGCAGCGCCGCGGCCGCGCCGAACCGCTCGCGGTTGAACTGCTGCGTGCGGGCGCCGGCACCCACCGGGGCATAGACCAGCTGCCCGGCGGCGAGGCCCGGCATCGTGTCCGTCTCGTTCACGCCATCGCCATTGATGTCGCGCGATCCGTTGAAGCGCGCCTGGTAATTGGTGACCTGAAGCCCGTCGGCGCGGCTGAACAGCTGCGAATAGGACGCGCCCGCCATCACGCCGAACCGGCCGATCGCAGTATCGAAATTGTGCGTGATGAGCCCCGACACCGCCGGCCCGCCCTTCTCCGCGAAATCGCCGTAGTTCATGTCGGCGGACAGATAGGCGACCGACTCGCGGCTATCGAACGGCTTGCGGGTGTTGAGGTTGACCGAGCCGGCGATGCCGCCCTCGATCTGGTCGGCGGTCATGTTCTTGTAGACCTCGACCGAGCCGAGCAGCTCGGGCGACACGTCCTGGAAATTCAGCGCGCGGCCGCCGTTGGCGGAGAAAGTGTCGCGGCCGTTGAATTCCGAGCGCACGTAGTTGAGGCCGCGGATGACGACGCCCGATCCCTCGACCGAGAAATGGTCCGGGTCGCTGCCCGCGGCAAAGCGGGTGATCGACACGCCCGGCACGCGCTGCAACGCCTCGGTCACCGAACGGTCGGGCAGCGCGCCGATGTCCTGCGCGGTGATCGCGTCGACGACGGTATCGGCGTTGCGCTTCAGGTCCTGCGCATTGGCCAGGCTGGCGCGAATGCCGGTGATGACGATCTCATTGCCTGCCTCTGCGGCGTCGGTCGTTGCGGCGTCCGGCGCGGGCGTGGCGGCGTCACCCTGCGGCGGCGTGGCGGGCGCGACCTGCGCGATGGCCGGCGCAGCGATCGCCAGCGCCCAGACGGATGCGCCGGTGCCCAGCAATTGCGTGATGCCGCGACGCGCGACGCGCGAATCGATCCGATGGCTCATTCGATATCCCCCCCGAAGCGGTACGTTTTTCGTCGGCCGATTCCGGCCGCTCCCGATGCGCCATACGCGCAAAGGGAACGTTCACAATAGACAAAAACGCAAAAGTTTCTAGAGCGTCCCAACGCGGGCATCCGACTGTGGTAACGTTACCACAGCGGGCATGGCGGCGGAGGGGGCGAAGGCGATGCGGGTGGTGATTGTCGGCGGCGGCACGGCCGGATGGATGACCGCCGCCGCGCTCGCCCGGCTGGTCCCCGCCGCGCAGGCCGAGATCGTACTGGTCGAATCGGATGAGATCGGCATCGTCGGCGTGGGCGAGGCGACGCTGCCGCACATCCGCGCGTTCA
The DNA here is from genome assembly GCF_001556735.1 of Sphingomonas sp. CCH9-F2. Taxonomy (NCBI): domain Bacteria; kingdom Pseudomonadati; phylum Pseudomonadota; class Alphaproteobacteria; order Sphingomonadales; family Sphingomonadaceae; genus Sphingomonas; species Sphingomonas sp. CCH9-F2. The sequence goes on from NZ_LSJO01000576.1 coordinate 3,536, forward strand.
ACACCCGCATCGGTATCGACGAGGCCGATTTCATGCGCGCCACCGGCGCCACCTTCAAACTGGGGATCGAGTTTCGCGACTGGGCGCGGATCGGCGACAGCTACATCCACCCGTTCGGGGTGTTCGGGCGCGATACCGACGGGGTCGGTTTCCACCATTATCTGGCGCGCGCCGGGCAGATCGAGCGACTCCAGGACTTTTCGCTGCCGGTCGTCGCGGCGCGCGGCGCGCGCTTCGCCCCGCCCGCCGACGATCCCGAATCGCTGCTATCCACCTATGGCTATGCCTATCAGTTCGATGCCACCCGCTACGCGCCGTATCTGCGCGTGCGGGCGGAGGCGGACGGCGCGCAACGGATCGAGGGGCGCGTGGTGGCGGTGGATCGCGATGCTGACGGCGGGCGCGTCACCGCGGTGCGGCTGGCGGACGGACGCGCGGTGGCCGGCGACCTGTTCGTCGACTGTTCGGGGTTCCGCGCGCTGTTGATCGGCGACACGCTGCGCGAACCGTTCGAGGATTGGTCGCGCTGGCTGCCGTGCGACCGTGCGGTCGCGGTTCCGTGCGCGTCACAAGGGCCGCTGCTGCCCTATACCAGCGCGGTAGCGATGCCCGCGGGGTGGCGCTGGCGCATCCCGCTGCAGCACCGTGTCGGCAACGGCTATGTCTATTCCAGCGCGCATGTGGACGACGATGCCGCGCGCGACGCGCTGCTCGCCGCGATCGAGGGGCCGGCGCTGGCCGAACCGCGACTGCTGCGCTTCCACGCCGGGCGACGGCCGCGCGGCTGGGTCGACAATGTCGTCGCGATCGGGCTGGCGGGCGGGTTCCTGGAGCCGCTGGAATCGACCAGCATCTACCTGATCCAGATCGCGATCACCGCCTTGGTCGAGCTGTTCCCGGACGGCGCGATCGACCCCGCCGACCGCGACGAGTTCAACCGCGTGCTGGGGATCGAATATGACCGCATCCGCGACTTCCTGATCCTCCATTACCACGCCACCGAACGCGACGATGCGCCGTTCTGGACGCGGATGCGCACGATGGAGGTGCCCGACACACTGGCGCGCAAGATGGCACTGTTCCGCGCACGCGGGCGAGTCGAAACCTATCGCGAGGGGGTGTTCCTGGAGCCGAGCTGGATCGCGGTCTATCTGGGGCAGCGTATCGTGCCCGAGGGGTACGACCAGCGCGCCGACGATCGGGCGCGACTGGGCGATGGTAGAGCTGCGCGGTGTCGCCGA
>NZ_LSJO01000577.1:0-9575 GCF_001556735.1 Sphingomonas sp. CCH9-F2
GGCCGCACCGGCCGCCGCTGCCCCGGCATCGTCGGGCGGCCGCAACGAGGAGCGCGTCAAGATGACGCGCCTGCGCCAGACGATCGCCAAGCGCCTGAAGGAAGCGCAGAACACCGCCGCGATGCTGACGACGTTCAACGACGTCGACATGACCGCGGTGATCGAGGCGCGCGCCAAGTACAAGGACCTGTTCGAGAAGAAGCACGGCGTCCGGCTGGGCTTCATGGGCTTCTTCGTGAAGGCCGCGACGATGGCGCTGAAGGACATTCCGTCCGTCAACGCCAGCATCGAGGGCGACGAGATCGTCTATCACGATTATGCCGACATCTCGGTCGCGGTCAGCGCGCCGAACGGGCTGGTCGTGCCGGTGATTCGCGATGCGCAGGCGCTGTCGGTCGCGGGGATCGAGAAGACGATCGGCGATTTCGGCAAGCGCGCCAAGGACGGCACGCTCAAGATGGAGGAGATGAAGGGCGGCACCTTCACCATCTCCAACGGCGGCGTGTTCGGCTCGCTGATGTCCACCCCGATCATCAACCCGCCGCAGTCGGCGGTGCTGGGCCTGCATCGCATCGAGGACCGCCCGGTCGTCCGCGACGGCCAGGTGGTGGTGCGTCCGATGATGTATCTGGCGCTCAGCTACGACCACCGCCTGATCGACGGCCGCGAGGCGGTGACCTTCCTGGTCGCGCTAAAGAACGCGATCGAGGACCCGACGCGGATCCTGATCGACCTGTAAGACGTCCCCAACGTACCACCCCGGCGAAAGCCGGGGTCCAGTTGGGAAGGAAGATGTAACCGGGCGCGGCGTTCACCATCTCCGGCCCGTAACTGGACCCCGGCTTTCGCCGGGGTGGAGGCAACGGAAATGGCTGACGAACAGCAGTACGACTATGACGTCCTCGTGATCGGCGCCGGCCCCGGTGGCTATGTCGCCGCGATCCGTGCCGCGCAGCTGGGGCTGAAGACCGCCTGCGCCGAAAGCCGCGAGACGCTGGGCGGGACCTGCCTGAACGTCGGGTGCATCCCGTCGAAGGCGATGCTCCACGCCTCCGAACTCTACGACCACGCCGCCAACGGCGCGATGGCGAAGCTGGGCATCAAGACGACGGTCGAACTCGACCTCGACACGATGCACGGCCAGCGCCGCGACGCGGTGAAGCAGCTGACCGGCGGGATCGAATTCCTGTTCAAGAAGAACAAGGTCACCTGGCTGAAGGGCCGCGCCGCCTTCACCGGCGCGCACAGCGTCGACGTCGGCGGGCAGACCGTCACCGCGAAGAACATCGTCATCGCCACCGGTTCGTCGGTCACTCCGCTGCCGGGCGTGACGATCGACCAGAAGGTCGTGGTCGATTCGACCGGCGCGCTGGAACTGCCCAGGGTGCCGGAGCATATGGTCGTCATCGGCGGCGGCGTGATCGGGCTGGAGCTGGGCAGCGTGTGGCGGCGGCTGGGCGCGAAGGTCACCTGCGTCGAATTCCTCGACCAGATCCTGCCCGGCTTCGACGGCGATATCCGCAAGGAGTCGAACAAGATCTTCAAGAAGCAGGGGATCGAATTCAGGCTGTCGACCAAGGTCACCGGCGTCGCCGTCGACGGCGACAAGGCGACGTTGACGCTGGAGCCGGCCGCGGGCGGCGAGGCGACGACGATCGAGGCGGATTGCGTGCTGGTGTCGATCGGGCGGCGCCCGAACATCGACGGCCTCGCGCTCGACGCCGCGGGCCTGTCCACCAACCAGCGCGGGCAAATTGAGATCGACCACGATTTCCGCACCGCGGTGGACGGCATCTGGGCGATCGGCGACGTCGTCCCCGGCCCGATGCTGGCGCACAAGGCTGAGGACGAGGGGATTGCGGTCGCGGAGAACATCGCCGGCCAGCATGGCATCGTGAACCACGATATCATCCCGTCGGTCGTCTACACCTGGCCCGAGATCGCCGGCGTCGGCCTGACCGAGGAAGCGGCGAAGGAGCGCGGCGAGGTGAAGGTCGGCAAGTTCCCGATGGTCGCCAACAGCCGCGCCAAGACCAACCACGAACCGGACGGCTTCGTGAAGGTGATCGCGGATGCAAAGACCGATCGCGTGCTGGGCGTATGGTGCATCGCCACCGTCGGCGGCACGATGATCGCGCAGGCGGCGCAGGCGATGGAATTCGGCGCCACCAGCGAGGACATCGCCTATACCTGCCACGCGCACCCGACCCATTCGGAAGCGGTCAAGGAAGCCGCGATGGCGGTGCAGGGCAAGCCGATCCACATCTGACCCCACACGCACCGGGGCGCCCCACCGCCCCGGTACTGCCGGACGCCCTTGCTACGGCGCGGCGTCCGGCGCTCCACCAAGTGCGGCACCCTGCAGGCGCAGGCCGAGGAATACCGCACCGGGAGCAGGATTGAAGGACACTGGCGCGGCCGGCGCGAAGCCGAGCGTCGCATAGAGCCGCCGGGCGGACACCGATGGCGCCATGACGTCGAGCCGCATCTCCCGATACCCCATCGCACGCGCTTCTTCGATCAGCCGTTCGACGAGCCTGCGGCCGAGAGCGGCGCCGCGCGCATCGGGGCGGACATACAGCCGCTTCATCTCGCATATGTCGGCGCTGACCTTGCGCAGGGCGACGCATCCGTCGATCTCGCCCGCCCGATCCGCCAGCAACACGCATCCCGCCGGGCGAGCGTATTTCCCCGGCAGTGTCGAAAATTCCGCGTCGTTGCCCTGATAGTCCAGATTGACCGGCGAATTGGCGATGAACTCTCGCCAGATCGCCAGCAGCGCGGGAACGTCGGCAGGGAAATCGGCGTATCTGATCCGGGTCATGGCCCGCATTCTGATGCGCGATCGTGGCGGCTTTGGGGTCAGGACCCCTTCTGGCAAGGTTCGTGATCGCCCATGGCGCGACGGGCCGGAAAGGCGCACGGCGGCGTCGGGGCACCCTGCAACGTGCTAGCCTCGCTCGTCAGTCACGATGCTGACGCATCGCTCCCTCCTCGCTCCTGGCCGTGCGCCTTTCTCGGCTCCGTCACGACCATTGCCAGAATGGGCCCTGGCCCTAGGGAAAAATCTTGGCGGAAGCGTCCGCATCGGGCGGATGCCGTTGGTCCGGCGCGACCAGCGGCTTCCCCAGCAGCCAGCTCAGCGCCGACGCGACCGCCGCGAGGATCGCGATCAATGCGATCGTCTCCGCGGCGCCGTCCGCACGCCCCTTCAGCATCCAGTAGACGACGAACAGCCCGATGCCGATCGTGGACAGCGATTTGGGGATGACGAGGCGCCGGCCGCACGCGCGGCAGGGGAACGCCCTGCCCAGCCCCCATTGCGTCCGCCAGAACGGCACGGCGGCGTAACAACCCGGACAGCGCGGGCCCATGGTATTCCCCATCGATCGGCGGGACCTATCTCCGCGCCGCGCGGTCGTCCTGCGCCAGCGCGGCGACCAGCAGGTCGCGGACGCCGCGCAGCGTCGCCGCGGGGCGCGATGCCCGGCCACGCTCGGCGTGCAGCAATTGCTGAACGCCCTTGACGGTATAGCCCTCGCGGTTGAGCAGCCGGTCGATGCGTTCGACCAGCGCCACATCCTCGGGGCGATAATAGCGGCGCTTGCCCGCGCGCGTCACCGGGCGCAGCTGCGGGAAGCGGCCCTCCCAATAGCGCAGGATATGCGGGGCGATACCGGTCGCTGCCGCGACCTCGCCGATGGTACGAAAGGCGGCGGCGGATTTGGTTTCCGACGCCACGCGCGTCAGCCGGCGCCGATGATGCGGTCGCGCATCATCTGGCTGGCGCGGAACGTCAGCACGCGGCGCGGCGCGATCGGCACCTCGACGCCGGTCTTGGGATTGCGGCCGACGCGCTCGCCCTTGTCGCGCAGGACGAAGGTGCCGAAACCGGAGATCTTTACGTTCTCGCCACGCGCCAGCGCGCCGCACATTTTCTCCAGGATCTGTTCGACCATCCGCGCCGAATCCGCGCGCGACAGGCCGACCTGCCGGTGCAGCGCCTCTGCCAGATCCGCGCGGGTGAGCGTGCCTGCGTCCGTCATGTCCGTACCATTCCCCCCAGAAAGGTTAGCCGTGTCCGATCGTTACCGCCCGCAGCCCGGCTTGTCGATGCCGATTGCCAACCTGGATCAGTAGCGCAGGACCGCCGCACCCCAGGTAAATCCGCCGCCCATCGCCTCCAGGACGATGATCTGTCCCGGAATGATGCGCCCGTCGCGCACCGCGGTGTCGAGCGCGAGCGGCACCGAGGCGGCCGAGGTATTGGCGTGGCGGTCGACGGTCATCACCACCTTGTCCGCGGGCAGCGACAGCTTGCGCGCGGTGGCGTCGAGGATGCGGGCATTGGCCTGGTGCGGAACGACCCAGTCGACCGCATCGGTGGCGAGGCCCGCGGCGGTCAGCGCCTCCTCCATCACCGCGGCGAGATTGACCACGGCATGGCGGAACACCTCGCGCCCCTTCATCCGCAGCTTGCCGACGGTGCCGGTGGTCGAGGGGCCACCGTCGACGTAGAGCAGGTCGTTGTGCCGCCCGTCGGCGTGGAGCCGCGTCGCCAGGATGCCGCGCGCCGCGCCATCGGCGGGATCGTCGGCGGTGTCGCGCGCCTCCAGCACGATCGCGCCGGCGCCGTCGCCGAACAGCACGCAGGTGGTGCGGTCTTCCCAGTCGAGGATCCGGCTGAACGTCTCCGCGCCGATCACCAGCGCGCGGCGATGCGCGCCGGCGCGGATCATGCTGTCGGCGACCTGCACCGCATAGAGGAAGCCGGAACACACCGCCGCGACGTCGAACGCGACGCAATCGGCGATGCCCAGCATCGCCTGCACCTTGGTCGCGGTCGCGGGGAAGGTGTTGTCGGGCGTGGCGGTGGCCAGCACGATCAGGTCGATGTCCTGCGCGGTGACGCCCGCCGCCTCGATCGCCGCAATGGCCGCGTCGCGCGCCAGCGTCGCGGTGGTCTCGTCCGCGCCGGCGATGTGGCGGAAGCGGATGCCGGTGCGCTCGACGATCCATTCGTCGGAGGTATCGACCTGCGCCGCCAGTTCGGCATTGGATACACGGCGGACCGGCAGCGCCGATCCCGTCCCGATCAGCACCGAACGGATCATGCCGCTGCTTTCGCTTCGAAATTGCCCAGGTCTTCGATGATGCGGCGGGTCAGGTCCGCCTTCACCATCTTGGCGGCATTGCCGATCGCGGTCGCCACGCCGCGCTCGTTGGCGCTGCCGTGGCTCTTCACCACTAGCCCGTTGAGGCCGAGGAAGACCGCGCCATTGTGGTTGTTGGGATCGAGGTGATCGCGCAGCAATTCGGTCGCCGGGCGCGAGATCAGGAAGCCGAGCTTCGAGCGCACCGAACTGCGGAACGCGCGCTTGAGCAGGTCGGCGACGAAGCGCGCGGTGCCCTCCGCGGTCTTGAGCGCGATATTGCCCGAGAAGCCGTCGCAGACGATCACGTCATGTTCGCCGCGCGACAGGCGGTCGCCCTCGACGAAGCCGGCGAAGCGCATCGGCAGATGGGTCGCGTCGCGCAATTGCTGCGCGGCATCGCGGATCTCCCCGGTGCCCTTCTGGTCCTCGCTGCCGATGTTGAGCAGCGCGACGCGCGGCGCCGACAGGTCCAGCGTTGTGCGCGCGTAGGCCGCGCCCATCACCGCGAACTGCACCAGGTTGCGCGCGTCGCATTCGGTGTTGGCGCCCAGATCGAGCACCACGACGTCATTGTCGCCCAGCGTCGGCAGCAGCGCGGCGAGCGCCGGCCGGTCGATCCCCGGCATGGTGCGCAGCGACAGCTTGGCCATCGACATCAGCGCGCCGGTATTGCCCGCGGACACCGCAGCGGCGGCGCGCCCCTGCTTCACGCAGTCGATCGCGATCCCCATCGACGTTGTCCGCGCGCGGCGGATCGCCTGGCTGGGCTTTTCGTCGCCCGCGATCACATCGGGGGCGTGGACGATCTCGGAATGCTGCGACAGGTTTGGGTGGTTGACCAGCCCGGCGCGAATCGCCTCCTCGTCGCCCACCAGCAGGAAGCTGATGTCGTCAAAGTCGCGGCGCGCCCGCGCGACACCCGCCAGCATCACCGCCAGCCCTTCGTCGCCGCCCATCGCATCGACGGCGATCCGGGATCTGTCGGACATAGCTGAGGCGGGCTCCTGTAAGGTCGTGTCGTGCCCGTGGATCAGGCGTCGACCGCGACGACCTCACGGCCGTTATAGTGGCCGCAGGCGGTGCACAGGTTGTGCGGACGCTTCAGCTCGCCGCAGTTCGGGCATTCCTGGAACGCCTCGACCGACAGCGCGTCGTGCGCGCGGCGCATGCCACGGCGGGAGGGAGAAGTCTTTCGCTTGGGGACGGCCATCGCGGCACCTTGATCTGTCTAATGTTTCCATACACGGCCAGCCGGCACACAACGCCCGCAGCGACCGGCGCGATGGCCAGCCGCGGCAGGCAGCCGGGCATCGGCTCGCATCGCGAAGCCCCGCGCCTATAGCGAAATTCCGCGACGTTGCAAGCCGCGTCGGGCGATGGCACCTTGCCCGCGGCGCTCGTGCGCCTTGGGGAGGGGTGAAGATGCTGGTGCTTCCGGTGACGCTGACGATCGCCGCGGCCTGTGCCGTGGTCAACCTGTGGCTGGCGATGCGAATCGTGCCGGGGCGGATGCGCGGCAAGGTGATGCTGGGCGACGGCGGCGACGAACGGCTGTTCGCGCTGCAACGCGCGCACGCCAATTTCATCGAATATGCGCCATTCGCGCTGATCCTGATCGCCGCGATCGAGCTGGCGGGCGGCTCGCCGTCGTGGCTGTGGGGGCTGGGCGGCGCGTTCGTCGCGGCGCGAATCGCGCACGGGCTGGGGATGACCCGCCCCGCCCCCAATCCGCTGCGTGCGATCGGCGCGCTGGGGACATGGGTGCTGCTGGCGGCGCTGGCCGGCTGGGCGCTCGCGATCGCCTATACCGACGGCGCGCGCCCGGCGCCGGTCCCGCTGGCCCCCGCCACCGACACGCCATCGGCCTGACGCGCCGGGGCGTCGGCGGCTAGGCGGACAGCGCGCGGTCGCTGACGAACATATTGTGCGCGCGTTCGTGCGCGAAGGTGCTGGGGCGGCCGTGGCCGGGGATGAACGCGGTGTCGTCGCCCAGCGGCCACAGCTTCGTCACGATCGATTCGATCAGCTGCTTGTGATTGCCCTGCGGCAGGTCGGTGCGCCCCACCGATCCCTGGAACAGCACGTCGCCGACTTGCGCGAACTTCGAGGGTGCGTGGTGGAAGATGACGTGCCCGGCGGTGTGGCCGGGCGTGTGGTAGACGTCCAGCGTCAGGTCGCCGACCGTCACCGTATCGCCGTCGACCAGCCAGCGATCCGGTTCGAACGGCACGCCGGTGATGCCCCAGTTGCGCCCGTCGTCGGCCAGCCGCGCCAGCCAGAAGCGGTCGTCCTCGTGCGGGCCCTCGATCGGCACGCCCAGCGCCTCGGCCAGCGGCTTGGCCTCCCCGGCATGGTCGATATGGCCGTGGGTCAGCAGCACCTTTTCCACCGTCACCCCGGCCTGCGCGATCGCCGCGTGGATCTTCGGCAGGTCGCCGCCCGGATCGATCACCGCGGCCTTCATCGTCGCGGTGCACCAGATCAGCGTGCAATTCTGCTCGATCGGGGTGACCGGCACGATCGCGGCGCGCAGCGGCGCGGTGGCGGTCACTTGGCGCCTCCCGCCGCGGCCGGCGGAGGCGCCAGCAGCTTGCCCTGCCAGAAGGTCAGTCCCGCCCAATAGGCGTAATCGCGATTGGCCTTCTTGGCATAGCCGTGGCCTTCGTCCGCGGCGACGACGTGCCACGCGCTGCCGCCGTTGGCGCGCACCGCGGCGACCATCTGGTCCGCCTCGCTCTTGGGCACACGCGGATCGTTGGCGCCGGTAACGACCATCAGCGGCACACGCAATTCGACCACCCGCGTCATCGGCGAGATCGCCAGCAGCTTCGCGCGCTGCTGCGGATCGCGCTCATCGCCATATTCGACACGGCGCAGGTCGCGGCGATAGGCCTGGGTATTTTCCAGGAAGGTCACGAAGTTCGAGATCGCCACCGTGCACAGCGCGCCCTTCAGCCGCGCGCCGTAGCGGATCGCTGAGGCATAGCACATATATCCGCCATAGCTGCCGCCCTCCACGCCGATCCGGTCGGCGTCGATCGCGGGATCCCTTGCCAGCGCGTCGAGGAAGGCGCCGATGTCCCTGACCGAATCCTCGCGTTTGAACGGCCCGTTGTCCGCCGCAACGAAGCGCTTGCCGAACCCGGTCGAGCCGCGGACGTTGGGATAGAAGCGCGCGACGCCCAGTTCGTTGGTGTAGTAATTGGACGCGCCCTGGAAACCGGGGCGGCTCTGCCCCTCCGGCCCGCCATGGATGCTGACGATCAGCGGGCGCTTGCCCGGAAAGCGCGCGGGATCTGGGCGATAGAGGAAGCCCGACACCCCCGTCCCGTCGAAGCTCTTCACCGTCACCAGTTCGGGCGCGGGGTTGCGCGCCGGGTCCAGCCCGCCGGTCTCGCTTTCGGTCCAGCGCGTCACCGCCAGCGTGGCGGGGTCGATCGCGAAGACGTCGCCCGGGGTCGCCGCGCCGCTGACCGTTACCGCGATCGTCCCCCACGGCGCGATCCGCACCCCCGATGCCACACCGTCGGGCAGCCCGGTGACGGGGCGCACCGCGCGCGTCGCCAGGTCCATGACCTTCACCCGGCTGGCGCCCGCTTCGTTGACGACGAAGACCAGGAACCGGCCATCGGGCGCGATCTCCATATCCTCGACGTCCCAGCGCGGATCGCCCGCCACCGGCGTGAACCGCCCGGTCGCCGGGTCGAGCGTGCCCAGCCGCGCGACGTCCGATCCCTGGTCGCCGATGACCCACAAGGTGCCGTCGGGCGCATAATGCGCACCGCTCCATGCCACCGCCGCCTTGGGATCGGTGATCGCACGCAGCGTCCCGGTCGCCAGGTCCAGGTCGTAGAGCGTGGATTGCTGCACCGAGCGATATTGCGCGACCAGCGCATGGCCGCCGCCGGGCGCGAAATCGACGATGCTCCAGCCGCCGCCGGTCACCTGCGCGACCATCCGGTCGCTCTTCGGATCGCGCGGGTCGATGACGTAGAGGTCGCCGTCCGCGCCGTTGCGGCGCGTGGAGGAATAGCCGACCAGCCGGCCGTCATGGCTGAACGCGCCGAACTGGTTGCGGCTCTTCCCGTCGGTCAGCAACGTCAACTGCCCGTCGTTGAGCGTGTAGAGCTGGTAGAATTCGCCCCCGCCGCTGTCCTTTTCCACCACCAGCACGTCGCCCGACGGCGAATAGCGTGCCGACGACACGCGATCGGCCTCGAACGTGATCTGGCGGCGCATCGCCAGCGGCGCGGCGACGGTGTGGAGCTGCGCGACATTGGCGAAGCGGGTGGCGATCAGCAGCGACCGGTCGCGCGGGTTCCAGTCCACTACGCCCGCCGATCGTGCCTCCAGATACGGGCGCGTGCGGTCGGCCAGCGCCGCCGGGATCGGCGGCACGCCGTCGGCGGTGATTGCGGC
>NZ_LSJO01000578.1:0-5798 GCF_001556735.1 Sphingomonas sp. CCH9-F2
ACGCCCTACCATGCCTTGCCCGCCCGGCACCGCCCCCCTAACATCCGTCAACATGACCACGATCGCGATCTACAGTCTGAAGGGCGGCGTCGGGAAATCGACTCTTGCGGTCAATCTGGCGTGGTGCGCCTCGGCACTGTCGGCCCGGCGGACATTGCTGTGGGATCTCGACCCGCAGGCGGCGTCCAGCTGGATCCTGGGCGACAGCGGGCAGCACGACCGCGCGCAGGCGCTGTTCTCCCGCGATGTCGCCCCCGCCAAGATGATCGAGCGCACGCGCTTCGACCGGCTGGAACTGCTGCCCGCCGACAGCTCGCTGCGCGATCTCAACCACCTGTTCCGCGAACTCGACAAGAAGCGCCGGCTGCGCAAGCTGATCGCCGATCTGGGCGACCATGACGTGGTGATCCTCGATTGCCCGCCGGGCCTGACCGAAACCGCCGATCAGGTCGCGCGCGCCGCCGACCTGATCGTCGTGCCGGTCATCCCCTCCCCGCTGTCGCAGCGCGCCTTCGCCACGGTGGAGGCGCAGTTCGGCGGGCAGGTGCCAATGCTGCCGGTGCATGTGATGGTCGACCGCCGCCGCGCACTGCATGTCGAGGCGATGCAGCGGCATCCCGACTGGCCGGCGATCCCGATGGCCAGCGCGGTGGAAAACGCCACCGCGCGCCGGCTGCCGGTCGGGGTCGCCGCGCCGCGCAGCCCGGTCGCCGCCGCCTTCACGCATCTGTGGCGGAGGATCGAACGACGACCCGCCTGATCCCCGATCCGGCCCCCGCCCCGCTCGATCCGTCGCTGCTGCTGGGCGCCTATTCGGTCGGCGTATTTCCGATGGCGGACAGCCGCGACGCCGCCGACGTCTATTGGGTCGAACCGCGCCGCCGCGCGATCCTGCCGCTCGACGGCTTCCACCTCTCCCGTTCGCTGCGCAAGGTGATCGTCGCGGATCGTTTCCGCGTCACCGCCGATCGCGCCTTCGAACGGATCATCGCGCTGTGCGCGCAGGCGGCCGACGACCGGCCGGAAACGTGGATCAACGCCGCGATCGAACAGGCGTTCGTCCGGCTGCATGCGCTGGGCCTGGCCCATTCGGTCGAATGCTGGGACGGCGACACGCTGGTCGGCGGGCTCTACGGCCTGGCGATGGGCCGCGCCTTCTTCGGCGAAAGCATGGTCAGCCGCGCACCCAATGCGTCGAAGGTCGCGATCGCCACGCTGGTCGCGCGGCTGAAGGCGGGCAGTTTCACGCTGCTGGATTGCCAGTTCATGACCGATCACCTCGCCTCGCTGGGCGCGGTGGAGATCGACCGCAGCCGCTACATGGCATTGCTGGGCGATGCGCTTTCGGCGACCGGTTCGTCCGCAGGTGCCGCTTCCTCCCCCTCCGTCGAAGCCGCATCGGCGGCGGCGGGGGCCGGCGATTTCTTTGCGCTGGAGGGGCTCGCCGGTGCCGGAGCCGCGCCCTCCGGAAAGCTGACGGTACAGCTCTTGGCCCAGACGTCATAGACCGGGTGCAGCACGACGTTCAGCTGCGGGCGTTCCTTGTACAGCCAGCCCGAAAAGACCCGGCGCCACTGCCCGTCGATATTGCGCACCGCCAGCTGGACGAATGCGCCGGTCAGCTGCTCGGCCTCCCACGGCGCGGTCTTCTCGCACGCGCGCAGCCGGATGACGACGTCGCCGACGCGCAGTGCCTGGCCCGGGCGCATCGTCACGTCGCGGCTGACGCCGTTGCGCTTGTTGAGCAGGCCGAGCACCGCCACCCGCTCCGCCATCGGCGTCTTGCCGTAGTCGACGGGGGCGTCCTGCGCATCCAGCTGCACGGTGTCGCCCGCACCGGGCGCATCGGCGCCCGCGGTCGCGGGGACCGCATCGGGCACCGCCTTGCTGACCTGCGGCGCGTCGCGCCGCCGATCCCCCAGCACGTTCACGCCGGTCCAGGCCGCGCCCGCCACCGCCACCACGACCAGCCCGCCGATCGCGAGCCGGCGGATCATGCGTCGGGGTTCCACGCCTCATAATCGCCGGTCGCGGCGGCACGGGTGCCGCCCTTCTCCAGCGCGCCCATCGGGCGATAGGCGAGCGCAGTGCCGGTCATGTTGGGCACCGCCGGCTTCTGCCACGCGCGCGGGGGGGGCAGCACCTCGTCGGGAACGCCGTCCACCTGCCGGTGCAGCCAGCTGTACCATTCCGGCGGAATGCGGCTGACGTCGTTGGCGCCGGCGTAGATCACCCAGCGGCGCGGCTCGCCCGCGGTGTCGCGGCCGCCCTGCCAATAGGTGTTGCCCAGCGAATCCTCGCCGACCTGCTTCATGCCGCGCAGGCCGTACAGGATGGTGCCCCAGGACGCGCCGGTCCACCAGGTGAACGGATTGAGATTGATGCCCATCGTGAGACGCCGCTTACCCGCGCCGGCGCGGCGCTTCAATGGCGAATGGGCCGATCATCGTCGCGCGCGCGATCATTCGTGCAGCGCCACGCCGATCGCCAGCGGCCCCTTGCGCCCCTCCACGATCCGCGCGCGCAGCCGCTGGTCGGGATCGACCTCCGCGATGCCGGCGCGACGCAGCGTCTCCATATGCACGAACACATCGCCGGGGCGGACGTCGGCGGTCAGGAAACCATAGCCCTTCAGGCGGTTGAACCACTTGACCGTCACGTCTTCCCACTCGCCCGCCTGATCGACCAGCGTCGCGGGATCGATGCGTTCGCGGTCGCGCTCGCGCAGCGCCTCCACCGCGACGCTGGTGTCGATCGCGATGATCTCGGTCGCCTGCCAGCCCTTGACGCTGCGGACCGCCCAGCCGTCGACCCGCGCGCCTTCGGGCAGGGTGCGGCGGCCGAACGCCTGCAGCACGCTGAAATGGATCAGCACATCGCCGATCTGCGCATCATCGGCGACGAGGAAGCCGAAGCCGCGCGTCGCGTCGAACCATTTGAGCACGCCGGACACCGCCACGGCGGCTGGTGCCGCTGGCGCGTCGTCCCTTTCGTCCCCGCCCCCCCCGGCGGGTGCGTGTACCTGTTCTCCCACTTACGTCGGTCCCCTGTTGGGAGGAGCGCTAACGGTTGCACTGCACACGGCGCCAGCGCAAGCGCCGATACGTCATTCGGGGTCGGGAATATGTCCCGGCGGGCTCGCCAGGATACGGCGGGCAATGTCCATCCCGTGTCCGGCACGCAGCAGCGCCGCCATCTGCCGCTCGCGGGTGCGCGGATCGGGCACGGCGTCGGCGAACGGGCCGATACGGCGGCGGCGCGCCAGTTTCAGCGCGCTGTCCCACGCCGCGGCGCGCGCCTCCGCCAGTGCCGTCGCGGCGTCCGGCTCCGCCACGCCCGCGGCGCGCAGCGCGTCGGCGACGCGCCGCACGCCATAGCCTGAGCGAGTCAGCGCAGCGCCCTTCATTGCCGCGAAACCGCGATCGTCGACATAGCCCCTCTCCGCGAACCGTTGGGTCAGCGCGGCGATGTCGGCCGGCTCCCCGTCCCAGCCGCGCTCGCGGATCTTGCGCGCCAGATAGTGCGCCAGCTTGCCACGCGTGGTCGCGAACCGCTCGACATAGCGCAGCGCCAGCTGCTCCAGCGCACGGGCATCCAGCGGCGGCGGCGGACGGGAGGAGCGCGATCGGGGCGGCACGCCATGTTTGTGCCACACTGGTCACCGATTTTGAACGCTTCGGTAATGCATCTTTTACCGATCGAGATTGCGCGACGGCCATCGTTGCGACAGGGACAGACGATGACGACGACCGAGATTGCCATCACCACCGCGGGGCCGCAGCCCACGCCCACTGCCGATCCGCTGCCGCGCCGCTTCGCGGATTTCGCGACGCTAGCCGAGGCGCTGGACTATGCCGCGCAGACCGCACGCGGGCTGAACTTCCACGATGCCCGCGGCACGCTGCAGCGCGCCTATCCCTTTGCCGAGCTGCGCGACGATGCGCGGCTCGCCGCGCTGCGCCTGATCGCCGCCGGGATCGCACCGGGCGACCGGGTCGCGCTGGTCGCGGAAACCAGTGCGGAATTCGCCGCGCTGTTCTTCGGCACCGTGCTGGCGGGTGCCTGGCCGGTGCCGCTGCCGCTGCCGACCTCGTTCGGCGGGCGCGATTCCTACATCGACCAGCTGCGCGTCCAGCTGGCGAGCTGCGATCCGAAGATGCTGATCTATCCGGCGGAGCTGACGCAGATGGCCGGCGCTGCGGCGGAGGCTTCGGGCGTCGAGGGCGTCGACTGGACCGAATTCGCAACCCGCCCCGCGCCCGCCGCGGATCTGCCGGCACTGGCCAGCGACGACGTCTGCTACCTGCAATATTCCAGCGGCTCGACGCGCTTCCCGCATGGCGTGGCGGTGACGCATCGCGCGCTGCTCAGCAACCTGGCCGCGCATGCGCACGGGATGCAGATCGCCGCGACCGACCGCTGCATCTCGTGGCTGCCCTGGTATCACGACATGGGTCTGGTCGGCTGCTTCCTGTCGCCGGTCGCCAACCAGGTGTCGACCGATTACCTGAAGACCGAGGATTTCGCCCGCCGCCCGCTGTCGTGGCTGGACCTCATCAGCCGCAACGCCGGCACCTCGCTCAGCTATTCGCCGACCTTCGGCTATGACATCTGCGCCCGCCGCATCTCCAGCCAGACGAAGGCGTCGGACCGCTTCGACCTGTCGCGGTGGCGCGTCGCGGGCAATGGCGCGGACATGATCCGCCCCGACGTGATGCAGGCATTCGTCGATGCCTTTGCCGATGCCGGTTTCCAGGCGACCGCCTTCCTACCCTCCTATGGCCTGGCGGAAGCGACGCTGGCGGTGTCGCTGATGCCGGTGGGCGAGGGCATCCGCGTCGAGCTGGTCGAGGAAACCGAGCTGTCCGGCGGCGAGCGCGGCGGCGCGGATCGCCCGCAACGCTATCGCGCGATCGTGAACTGCGGGAAGCCGGTGCGCGACATGGAGATCCAGGTCCGCGAGGAAGACGGCACCCCCCTGCCCGACGGTGCGATCGGCAAGGTATGGTGCCGTGGCCCGTCGGTGATGGTCGGCTATTTCCGCGATCCCGATGCGACCGCTGCGTGCATGGACGGCGACTGGCTGGACACCGGCGACATGGGCTACATGTCGGACGGCTACATCTTCATCGTCGGCCGCGCCAAGGACATGATCATCATCAACGGCCGCAACCACTGGCCGCAGGATATCGAATGGGCGGTCGAACAGCTGCCGGGGTTCAAGGCTGGCGACATCGCCGCCTTCGCGATCACCACGCCGGGCGGTGAGGAAACCCCCGCCGTACTGGTCCAGTGCCGCAGCTCGGACGAGGCCGAACGCCGCCGCCTCCGCGACGATATCCGCGATCGCGTCCGCTCGGTGACGGGCATGAACTGCGTCGTCGAGCTGATCCCGCCGCGCACGCTGCCGCGCACCAGCTCGGGCAAGCTGAGCCGCGCGAAGGCGCGCAACCTCTATCTGGCGGGCGAGATCAAGCCCTACGATCTCGCCGCCTGACTGGGCCGCATCGCGCCGGCGATCGATGCCGGCGCGGCGCGCCTTTCACCGCCATTCCGGCGAATTCGGCACGCCCGCCTACATCGCGCGGTCAACGGTTCGTCAACCTGCGCGGTGATAGCAGGATGGGGTGACCGCTCCCCCGCTCCCCTCCGCGCTCGATGCCTGGCTCGCGCCGCTCGCGCTGAGCGGGGACACGGATGTCGAACGGGCGGTACGGCGTGCGCAGCTGCGCGCCGCCGCGCAGGGTGCCCCGCTGCTGTTCGCGGCGCAGATCGCCGCGATATGCGGAGTGCTGGCG
>NZ_LSJO01000579.1:0-1838 GCF_001556735.1 Sphingomonas sp. CCH9-F2
GTAGCAATATAAAGTCTGGATACCCTCTACCGTGGGGGCAGCAGCTAGAGACTTTAGGCGGAGCCCTGGACATGCGTGACGGCCACCCGGCCAACACCTAATTGCTGACCGGCTGCTATGTCTTGAGGTTGCTACGCCTCACCGCCGGGACTGACCGGGCGGCGAACGGACGCTATCACGTCGGGAGCGCCGAGCAAATGCGAAGCGTGGTGTCTCGCCCTGCCCGATAGGCAGCGGCGCACGGTTCGGATCAGCTGCGCCAGCTCCGGTGCTTCGAACGGCTCCGGGACGGTCAGCACCCGTGAGTGGTCGGCATGCACGAGACGTATGCTGTACGTGCGCGCGTCAGGGCGGACAGGCGCAGTCCCATTCGGAACCGGGCGGGTGAAGAAGTCACTCGCCTCGGCCGCGGTGAGCAGCTCGGCGACCAGTGTCGGGTCGAGATCGGCGAAGTGGCGAACTCGCTCGCCAGCCCGGCCGGGAAAGTGCGCGATCCCGCCGGAGATCGTAATGCCGACCAGATCTCCAACCGTTTCCGGCTTAGAGCCGGTCACGCAGGCGCCCTGCCCTGCCTGGCGGCACGCCGCTCACGAGCACGACGGCGTCGTTCCTCGTCGCGCGCGACCTGAGCGGCGTCGATCACCGGTGCTTCGACAAGGCGAAATCCTTCCGCTCGCCGTGCAGCTTCCCTTCGTCGAGCTCGCTCTGCCTGAACCTCGAATCTCAGATCGGAGCGGGTGACCACGTAATCCAACTCGTGCTCATGCTGCCTGATCAGCGCGGCCAGCGCATGGACGGTCACCTCGTGGCCCACGGCCGCATCTAAAGCTTGTAGCCAGCGAGGTGACGCGTAGCGGTGACGTTGGACCCAAACATCGCGGCCGAGTTCCAGGCCTACTACCAGCGCCCATGCAACCGCATAGAGGCGGCTCGCTACCACAGGCGTCGTTCCGGTCACCTTGTCGACGACGGTGAGCGCGATCAGCCCGGCCCAGAAGGTTAGGATGCTGACCACCGGACACGGGTAGGTCCGGCTGACCTCCAGGCGAGCGACGAAGCGATTCAGCACCGGTATGGAAGCTTCCCTGTCCGCCGATGCACACTTCTCAGCAATTCGGTCGTCTTCCATCGGATCGCGCTCGCAAAAAGCTAGACGCGTGATATACGCTTTACGTATACTAGGCAAATGGTAGATGCCTAGTATGCGTTCTCCTGCTTCGTCTGACCTGCATTGTCGCATCGTGCACCTGCTCACAAAGGCACGCCGTGATGCCAAGCTGCGGCAGGTCGATCTCGCTGGGCGGCTAAGTTGGCAACAGGCCTACGTGTCGCGGTACGAAACCGGCGAGCGCCTGCTTGGCGTTGACGAGTATGTTGCCGTGGCATTGGCTATCGGGGTCGATCCGGTCATGTTGTTGAAGCAAGCTCTCGAGATTTCAGTTGGTAAGAGGGTTGACGAGCGACCAACTGAATAGCGGGCATCCGCTTGGTAGGTCGTGCCGGTGCGATCGACGAGGAGCGAGGCATGGACATGGTTCGTCGCAGACGCCGACATTACCCCATCCGTCCTTCGTCACCGCGTTACTGCACTGACTGGGGCCTGGATCGATCGAGCAAGTCGCTGCCCGGTCCTGACGATTTACGCTAGCGCACGGCACTGTGGACGCAATGCGACGCTAGAGCCTGCCTTTCTGAATCTTTAAAATTCAAAGAAAAGTATCTCGCGGGGTTAGAGGGTTCAATGAGAGGTTAAGAGGTTAGGGGTGCCGCTGTAACTGCTCAACTGAAATTCCCCAGCATCTCGAAGAAGGTATGGTGCCGCGCGGTATAGCCGACAT
>NZ_LSJO01000058.1:0-3785 GCF_001556735.1 Sphingomonas sp. CCH9-F2
ATCATCGGCAGCGTCAGCGCGGGGATGCAGCCCAGATGCGCCTGGATTGCGGGGTTGATCGCATGGCCCGACAGATGCGCGGCATTGGCGGCGGCGCGCCCGGTGAAGGCACGCAGGTGCAGGAACCGCGACATGCGCGCGCCGTCGTTGACGGGCCAATTGTCCCACAGGCACACCGGTCGCCCCAGTTCGTCCGCGACGCGTGCGAGATGCGCGGGGCCGATTTCCTTCGGGCAGACTTCCTCGCCGGTCCAGTAGACGCGGATCGCCGGATCGAGACGGCGGCCCAGATCGCCGAGATAATCGGCCGGGCGGGGGGTGAAGACCATGTCCAGCACCGGATCGTCCGAATAATAGGTCGGGCAGGTGTAGACGCGCGTCGCGCGGGTGGCGGCGGCGCAGAAATTGACCACGTCGGCCTGTCGCGCGGCGAGATCGGGCATGTCGCCGCGCAGATCGTCGAACAGGATCGCCAGATCGTCGATGCCGATCGCGTCGAGATCGGCGATGCGCCGCGCCAGATCGGCGCGCGCGGCATCGTCGAACGGATGCGTCGAGCCATCGGGAGTCAGCGCGATGCCGAAGCGCATGCCCGCGCCGCGCACCTG
Organism: Sphingomonas sp. CCH9-F2; assembly: GCF_001556735.1. Lineage (NCBI taxonomy): Bacteria > Pseudomonadati > Pseudomonadota > Alphaproteobacteria > Sphingomonadales > Sphingomonadaceae > Sphingomonas > Sphingomonas sp. CCH9-F2. Next base: position 609 of record NZ_LSJO01000058.1, read on the forward strand.
CGCCGACAGACGCGCCAGCGCCCGGGTCTGCGCCGGGTCGTGGGCGACGCGCCAGTCGCGGCGCAGTGCGCGATCGCCCTTCGGCCCGTAATGGTAGAAGGAATAGCCCACGCCGGCGAGCGTGGCGACCACATGGCTGCGCTCATCGGCGGTCCACAGGCGGCCGAAGCGCCCCTCGATCATGCCAAGGTCGGGGCGGGTGGACGGGGGGGTAGCGGTCATGCGGGATGCATACCATTGGTTCGCCCGGGGGCAAGTTCGGCGATGGTATGGCGTACCAGTGTAATACCGGTTCTTTACAAATCCGTGGCGAGGCGCCTAGGATCGTGGGACGGACGGCGGCGAATCGACATTCGTGCGACCGGCCGGAACGATCATTCGGGGCAAGGGGACATTCGATGCTGAGGTCGCACAGGAACGCGGTTGCACTGGCGGCGCTGGCGGTGGCGCTGGTGCAGATGCCGACGCAGGCGGTGGCGCAGGCAGCCCCCGCGCCGCAGGACGCCGCCACCACCGACACAGCGACCGATGCGGGCACCCCGGCCAGCGACATCGTCGTCACCGGCACGCGCATCGCGGTCCCCGGCCTGACCGCCAGCAGCCCGGTCGCCTCCACCAGCGAACAGCAGATCCGCCTTCAGTCGGCGCTGACGATCGAGGATTTCTCGACCAAGCTGCCGCAGCTGTCGGGCGGCGTGCGGCAGGGGTCGCAGGGTAGCGACGCTTTCGGCGCGCAGGTGCTGGAACTGCGCAACTTCGGGCAGAGCCGCTCGCTGGTGCTGATCGACGGGACGCGCGCCGCGCCGTTCAGCTTCCGCAATTCGGTGGACGTCAATTCCATCCCCGCCTCGCTCATCAAGCGCACCGACGTGCTGACCGGCGGCGCCGCCGCGGTCTATGGCGCGGATGCGGTCGCGGGCGTCGTCAACTTCATCCTGAACGACGAGTTCGAGGGCGTGCGCGGCAGCGCGGTCGGGCGGCTGTCGACCAACGGCGGCGCGCAATATGGCGCGTCGATCATGGTCGGCGCGGGGCTGGGATCGCGCGGTCATGTCGTCATCGCGGCCGACTATACGCAGCGCGACCTGATCGTCGCGGGGCAGCGCGACTGGGCGGCGACCCCGAACCAGACGATCCCGAGCATCGGCGGCGTGTTCACCGACGTGGCGAGCGGGCGGCGGTTCGGCTTCACCGACGCGGGCGATTTCACCACCAGCCCGAGCGCGACGTCGAACCTGTCGGCGCGTTATCCGCTGGTATCGCCGCTCAAGCGGATCAACGTCGCCGCGCTGTACAAATACGAGCTGGCGCCGACAGTCGAGCTGTACGGCCGCGCAATGTATACCAATACGCGCACCAGTGAGACCGGTACGCCCGGCGCGACGCCCGCGTCGGTCAGCCGCACCGTGTCGATCAGCGCGACCAACCCATACCTGACCGACGCGATCCGCAGCCAGCTGACCTTCGTCAACGGCGCGGCGCAGGTCAACGTGTCGCGTTCGCTGGCCGAGCTGGGGCTGGTGACGTTCAACACCGAGCGCGACATCTACCAGTTCCAGGGCGGCTTGCGCGGGCCGTTGACCGACGCGATCCGCTGGAACGTCTATGCCCAATACGGCCGCTCGACCGAAGCGACGGTGGTGACCGGCGACGGGCTGGTGAACAATGCGGCGGGCGCCAACAATTTCGCGTCGGTGGTCAACACCGTCGACATCTTCGGCCCGAACCGCCCCGGCATTGCCGCCGCGCTGGGCAGCCCGATCAACGGCTTCAACCGCAAGCGCGACCAGTTCGTCGCGGCCGCCACGGTCAACGGATCGCTGGAGGAGCTGTTCTCGCTGCCCGCCGGGCCGATCGGTTTCGCCGCGGGCGTCGAATACCGGCGCGAGACCGCGAACGTGGCGCAGGACACCGCGCTGCTGACCGGCAACACCTATCGCCAGGGCGTGCAGGCCGCGTACACGGGCGAATTCGACGTCAAGGAGCTGTACGGCGAGCTGCTGGTGCCGCTGCTCCACGACCTGCCGCTGATCCGCAAGCTGAGCGCGGGCGGCGCGTACCGTCTGTCCGACTACAACCTGTTCGGCACCCACGGGACGTGGAAGGTCGAAGGCAATTGGGAGGTCGACCGCAGCCTGCGCCTGCGCGGCACCTATCAGCGTGTGCTGCGCACCCCCAATTTCGGCGAGTTCGCGGGCGGCGTGTCGTCGCTGCCGTTCAGCAGCCTGGTGACCGTCGACCGGCTGAAGCCGCGCTACGGCGGCGACCCGTGCGTGCTGGGCACCGGCAACCAGGCGCAGTGCCAGCGGTTCGGCGCGCCGGCGGCAGGATCGGCCAATTCGACCGCGCCGGCGTATCTGACCGGCAATTACTTCTACGGCGGCAACCCGGACCTGAAGCCCGAAACCGGCTTCACCACCACGGCGGGCGCGGTGTTCACGCCGACGTTCCTGCCGGGGCTGAACGTGACGGTCGACTGGTATCAGCTGGACCTGAAGGGCGCGGTGGGCGTGATCCAGCCGGTGGCGGCGATCACCAGCTGCTACATCACCAATCCCAGCGCGGACAATCCGCTGTGCGGGCTGGTGACGCGCAACGCCGACGGCACGTTCAAGGATGCGTTCGTCAACAACCAGAACCTGGGCCGGCTGCTCCAGCGCGGGCTGGACATCACCGCCAGCTACACCGTGCGCGGCGACTGGGTACCGGGCAAGGGCGTCCGGCTGGGCTATGCCGGCAATGTCGTCACGTCCTACACGATCCAGGCGAACCCGACGGTCAGCGCGGTGCAGTGCAAGGGCACGTTCGGCGCGACCTGTTCCAGCGATGGCACGACGCTGGTCCAGCCCGCCTATCGCCACACCGCGGGCGCCGGGCTGCTGCTGGACAAGGGCGTGATCCAGTTCGACTGGATCCGCATCGGCAAGGTGCGGTCGAGCGCGGCGGGATCGAGCGAGACGCTGCCGGCGCAGAACCTGTTCGACCTGTCCGCCTCCTATGACTTCGTGCCGGGCATCACGATGACCGCGGGCGTCTACAACATCGCCGACAAGCAGCCGCCGCGCGTGTCGACGGGGGGCGTGTTCAACACCTTCCCGGACACCTACGACATCCTGGGACGGACGATCGGCTTGTCGCTGACCTGTCTCTTATACACATCTCCGAGCCCACGAGACC
>NZ_LSJO01000580.1:0-6677 GCF_001556735.1 Sphingomonas sp. CCH9-F2
GCGCGATTCGACCGCCGAGCCCGCGCGGCGCTAACCGATCCACACGAACGCAAAGGTCGCCCCAGCGCAGGCTGGGGCCTCCCGCGGCTGCTGCCCCTTGAGATCACAGGGAGATCCCGGCCTGCGCCGGTATGACGGCCGGTCCGAAGGCGCTAGCCGATCAGCAGCACCGCCGCGGCCAGCGACAGCACGAACGCCACCAATGTCGCGCCCGCCACGATCACCATCGGGCGCGGCCCCGCCTCCAGCAGCTGCGACAGCGGGGAACGGATCGCGGTCGCGGTGACCGCCGCCGCCAGCAGCCCGGCCGCCGCGCGCTCCGCCGCATGGGTCGCGAAGGCAGGAACGATCCCGGTCGAGTTGATCCCCGCCATCACGAAGAAGCCGATGACGAACCACGGCACCCCCTGCCCCTTGCCCGCTTCGCCGCGCGGCAGGAAGAGCGCCACCACCGCCAGCACCGGCGCCAGCAGCGCGACGCGCGTCAGCTTGACGATCGCGGCGATCTGCCCGGCGCCGTCGGAATAGGAATAGCCAGCGCCCAGCGCCTGCGCGACGTCGTGGATCGACGCGCCCAGCAGGAAACCGGCCTTCAGGTCGCTCATCATCAGCCAGTGCGCGACGAACGGATAGGTGACCATCGCGAGCGCCGACAGCGCGGAGATGACCACCAGCACCAGCGTCAGTTGCGCCTGGCTGGCGCGGCGTTCGCCCAATGTCGTCGCCAGCGCCAGCGCCGCGCTGGCGCCGCAGATCGCGACCGCGCCGCCCGCCAGCGTGCCGAACGCATCGGAAAATCCCAGCCGCCGCGCGATCAGGATGCCCGACCCGATCGTCAGGGCGACGATGGCCACCACCGCCAGCAGCGCCACCGGCCCCAATGCCACGATCTGCCCGAAGGTGACGCGCACCCCGACCAGCACGATCCCCCAGCGCAGCAGCGCGCGGCTGGCGAAGGCGGTGCCGGTCGCCAGCCGTTTGTCCGCAGACAGGAAATTGAGCGCCAGCCCGATCAGCAGCGCCATCAGTGTCAGCGGCGCGCCGTAATGATCGGAGATGAACGCCGCCGCCAGCGTACCCGCCGCCACCACCACCAGCCCCGGCACATGATCGCGCCATGTGCTATGCGGCAGGGGGACGATGTCGCCATACAGGTCCGCGGCCATCGGGAACGACGAAGGTGGACGGTTGCCGGTCATGATCCCCCCTATACGCCGCCGCTCGTTGAGGACTAGCGCGCATCGCGAACGTATGACAACGTTATCGGACAGAAAGTTGCGGGAGGGAAGAGGATGAGCGGAGGCGCCAATCGCGCGCGGTGGGTGATCGTGGCGATGGTGTTCGTCGCGATCATGCTCAACTATGTCGACCGCCAGATCCTGGCGCTGTTGAAACCGACGCTGGAGGCGGAATTCCGCTGGTCGGATCAGGATTACGCCAACATGGGCACCGCGTTTCAGGTCGCGACCGCGTTCGCGTTCCTGGGCACCGGCTGGTTCATCGACCGCGTCGGCCTGCGCCGCGGGTTCGGCGTCGGCGTGGGGGTGTGGAGCCTGGCCGGGATGGCGCATGCCGTCGCCACTACCGTCACCGGGTTCATCGGCGCGCGTGTGGTGCTGGGGATGGCCGAATCGATCGGCACGCCCGCCGCGGTGAAGACCGCCGCGACCTATTTCAACCATCGCGACCGGCAGATCGCGCTGGGCATCGGCAATACCGCCCCCAATGTCGGCGCGGTGGTGACGCCCGCGCTGATCCCGCCGCTGGCAGTCGCGTTCGGGTGGCAGGCCGCGTTCCTGCTCGCGGGCGGGCTGGGGCTTGTTTGGGTCGCGGTGTGGTTCGCGCTGCGCGTGAAGCCGGTCGCGCTGGATGCGATGGAGGCCGCGCCGATCCGCTGGGGCGATATCCTCCGCCGCCGCACCACGCTGGCGATCGCGATCGCCAAGGTGCTGTCGGATCAGGTGTGGTTCTTCATGCTGCTGTGGCTGCCCGATCTGTTCCACCGGCTGTTCGCGCTGCCGCAGGGGACGCTCGGCTGGCCGGTCGCGCTCGCCTACGGGCTGGCGGCGTGCGGGGCGCTGACCGGCGGGTGGCTGCCGACGCGGATGATCGCGGGCGGGTGGAGCGTCAACCGCGCGCGCAAGACGACGATGCTGCTCTACGCGCTCCTCGTCCTGCCGGTGCCGCTGGTCCTGTCCGTCTCGAGCCCGTGGAGCGCCGCGCTGCTGCTCGGCCTGGGGCTGTTCGCGCATCAGGGGTTTTCCACCAACGTGTTCGGCGTCGCCACCGACGTCACGCCCGCGCGCGCGGTCGGCTCAACGATCGGCATCGCGGCGTTCTGCGGCAACCTGTGCTCGATCGGGATGATCCAGTTCCAGGCCTGGGCGCTGGCGAACGGCTGGGGCTACACCCCCGCGCTGGTGATCTGCGCCAGTTCCTATCTGCTGGCGCTGCTGGCGATCCACCTGCTGATCCCGCGGATCGTCCCGGTCGAGCCGGAGGCAGGCGCGCCGCTGGTGGTGGCGCATTGACGGGCGAAAACGTCGCCCCAGCGAAGGCTGGGGCCTCTCTCGGTTCCTGTCGCGCCCGTGCGGACAGAGGTTCCGGCTTTCGCTGGGATGACGAGGCCCGAAGGCCCCTCCCACGTCGGGAGGGGCCGAAGGAACGTCAGAAGTTCACCCGCGCGGTCACACCGTAATAGCGATCGGCCTCGCGCGGGATGATGTAGCGGTAGCTGCCGCCCGGCCCGCCCGAGGTGATCGCCGCGGCGAAGCTCTGGTCGAACAGGTTCTTGACCTGGAAGGTCACGCGATAGCGGTCGTCGGCGTCGATCACCGCTGCCGACACGTCGACCAGGCCATAGCCCTTGATCGTCGTGGCGGCGCGGACCGCGGCATTGGCGTCCAGCTGCGACAGCTGGCTCGACTGGTACGACCCTTGCGCGCCCAGCGCGAAGTCCACCGCCCCGCCGGTCCGCGCGCGCCAGTCGGCGCCCAGCGATCCCTTCCACTTGGGCGCATAGCCCAGCGGCGTGCCCGACGGCACCACGCCGGTGATGTTGCCATTGGTCGGCAGCTTGAACTGGTCGACGCGCGCGTCGGTATAGGCAAGGCCGCCGTTGAACGACAGGTCGCGCACCGGCTGGAACAGCAGGTCCAGCTCGCCGCCACGGGTGGAGATGCGCCCCGCATTGGTGAACCGCGTCACCAGCACGCCGGCGACCTCGTCCGGGTTGTTCGCCTGGAAATTGTTATACTTGGCGTAATAGGCGGCGAGGTTGACGACCAGCTTCCCGCCGAACAGCGTGTTCTTCAGCCCCGCTTCATAGCTGTCGGCCGTCTCCGGCTCGATCACGTTCGTGCCGGTCGCGGTCAGATTGTAGAAGATGTTGAACGCCGGCCCCTTATAGCCGCGCGCATAGGTGGCGTAGAAGGTCGACTGCGGCACGATATCATACTGCACGCCCGCCTTGCCCGACCAATTGTCGTTGGTCGTCTTGCCGGTGAACGGGCCGAAGCTGGGCTGGATGCCCGGCCCCGCCAGCGTGGTGACGCGCCGGTGGAACACGTCCAGCTGGTCGGTGGTGTAGCGGATGCCGACGATGCCGCGGAACCGGTCGGTGAAGTTCAGCGTGCCCTGTCCGAACAACGCGAAATTCTTGAACACCGAACCGAACACCGCGGTGCCGGTCGGCCGCGTGGTCAGCGCCGGCACGGTGCTGCACGGCGTGCCCACCGGCGCACCGTTGCACACGATATCGTCGCGCGTGAACGTGCGGGTCGTTTCCGCGCGCGAATAGAAGGCGCCCAGCACATAGCTGAAGAACTGGTCCGCCGGGCTGGTCAGCCGCAGTTCCTGCGTGATCGTGTTCGACACCTGCGGCCCGACATCGTGCAACTGGTTAAGGCCCGAATAGGCGCGCGGCAGCCAGTCTCCGTCGCGAATCTCTTCGTTATCATATTCGCGATACGAACCGATGTAGGTGACGGTCTGGGTGCCCAGTTCCCAGTCGAACTGGCCGCTGACGCCCCAGCTCTTCTCGTTGGTGCGGGTGACGAGGTCCTGGTTGATCTCGCGCGTCTCGTCGCGGCGTGCGGGCGGCAGGACGGTGGCGGCGAACGCGCCCGCGCTGCCCGCCGCGCCGGTCGGCGTCGTGCCGATCACCTCGGCGCAGCAATTGTCCTTCGATTCGCGATAGTCGGCGATGATCGTCGCGGTGAAATTGGGCGCCAGGTTCGCCACCAGCATCGCGCGCGCACCGTAATGCTCATAGCCGTTCACCCGCTCGCCGTTATAGGCCAGGTTGCGGATATTGCCGTCATAGGTGCCGTAGAAGCCGGTGACGCGCAGCGCCACGTCGCTGCTCACCGGCAGGTCGATCGCGCCGCGCACGCGATATTCGTTGCCGTTGTCGAAGAAGAACCCGCCCTCGACATAGCCGCCCAGGTCCTTGCCCGGCCGCTTGGTGACGATGTTGATGACGCCCGCCGACGTGTTCTTACCGAACAGCGTCCCCTGCGGCCCGCGCAGCACCTCCATCCGGTCGATATCGATCAGGTCGCTGAACGCCTCGCCCGCGCGGCTGTACACCACGCCGTCGACCACGGTGGAGATCGACGGCTCGCCCGCGATCGAGAAGGTCGACGTGCCGACGCCGCGCAGGAACAGCGACTGGTTGATCGCGGTGCCCGATTTGCGGAAGTTGAGCGTCGGGACCAGATATTGCGCGCCCTCGATATTCACCGCGCCGCGCGCCGCCAGCGCATCGCCCGACACGACCGTGATCGCGACCGGCACGTCCTGCAACCGCTCCGACCGTTTCTGCGCGGTGACGATGATATCGCCGACCGGCGCATCCTCCGCCTCCGCCGGGGTCGTGGCGCTGCCGGTCCCGGCGGCGGGATCGGGCGACGCCACCTGCGCGGCGGCGGGCGATGCCGCGATCAGCGCGGACGCGGCGACGGCACTCAGAAACAGGCTCTTGGTCTTCATCTCAACCTCCCCGGAAATTCCCACTCTGCTGGTGGGGTATCACGACTGACTGCGTTGTCAGCCAAGTTCGTCTTTAGTGTCGGAAACCCAGTTCGTGCATCTCGACGACGCGCTTCTCGCGCGCGCTGATTTCCGCGGCGGTCCCGATCGCCACCGCCATCAGGCCGTCGCGCGCGGTCACCTCCACCGCGCCGGCGCCGCGCACCGCGGCGTTGAACCGCTGGTGCTCGTAGAAGGTGGAGCCATGGTGGCTGCCCGCCTTCAGCGCGGCTTCGTCGACATGGACGACGCGCCGTTCGACCTGCTTGGGCTTCATGAAGCCGACGCGGGGGCTGCGCACGATCGCGCCTTCGGGAATCAGCACGTCGAGCCGCGCCTGATCGCCGACCGCGGTGATCTCCTCCTGATTCTCCGCGCCGTCCGCGAACATCGACAGGTCCAGCATCGCGCGCACGCCATTGGCGAAATCGACGGTGGTATAGCTGTTGTCGATGATATCCGGGCGGCGGCCGTCATACGCCTCGTCCAGATGATTCACGTCCATCGCGCCGGAACAATAAACGCGCACCGCCTCCGACCCGGTGATGAGCCGCATCAGGTCGAAGAAATGGCAGCATTTCTCCACCATCGTGCCGCCCGTATTGGCGGAAAAGCGGTTCCAGTCGCCGACCTTCTCCAGGAACGGGAAGCGATGCTCGCGGATCGACAGCATCTTCAGCGCGCCGACGCTGCCGGCGTGCACCGCGCGGATAAATTCCGCGGCAGGCGGCATGTAGCGATATTCCATCGCGGTCCAGAACGGCCGATCGCTCGCCTCGGCCTGCTCGACGATCCAGCGCGCGTCCTCCACCGTCGTCGCCAGCGGCTTTTCGCAAAGGATCGCCAGTCCTTCGCCGAACAGCGGGACCAGCACGTCGCGGTGGGTGTGGTTCGGGCTGGCGACGATCACCGCATCGACCAGCCCGCTTTGGGCAAGGTCGGCGGAGGTCGCGAATACCTGCACCCCGTCGGCCTTCTCGCCCAGCGCATCCTTCGCCCAGCCGAGCGAGGTGGACACCGGGTCGGCAATTGCGGTCACCACCGCGCCCGGCGTGATCGCCAGGTTGTTGAGATGCTCGACCCCCATCATGCCGGTGCCGACCAGGCCGTAACGGACTTGCTCTCCCACGCCTCTTGTCCTTATGTATGACAACGATGTCTGAAATCATTCTATCGCCCGATTCGCGTCCGCTCGGCAAGAGCGGAATTGCCGTAAGCCCGATCGCATGGGGGATGTGGCGCTTCGCCGGCGCCGGTGCGGCACCAGGCCGTGCGCTGATCGAGGCGGCGTTCGACGCCGGTGTCACGCTGTTCGACACCGCCGATATCTACGGCTTCGACGGCGCGGGCGGATTCGGCGATGCCGAGACGCTGCTGGGCGAAATCCTGGCCGACGCGCCGGCGCTGCGCGACCGGATGGTGCTGGCGACCAAGGGCGGCATCACCCCGCCCGTCCCCTATGACAGCGGCCGCGATTACCTGATGCAGGCGCTCGATGCGTCGCTGCGGCGGATGCGCGTCGATCATGTCGACCTGTACCAGATCCACCGCCCCGACATCCTGACCCACCCGCAGGAAGTGGCGCGCACGCTGGAGGATATGGTGTCGGCGGGCAAGGTGCGCGCGATCGGCGTGTCCAACTACAC
>NZ_LSJO01000581.1:0-221 GCF_001556735.1 Sphingomonas sp. CCH9-F2
CGGCGGGGGCGCGAGTCGCGCCGCCGCCACGATCGCCGCGCTGCCGGCCAGGATCATCGTCACCATCCCCCCGATTGCCAACAGGCCCGCGGGCGTGAGGCCGAGCGCCGCACGGGCGCGGAACACCGGCGTCTCGATCGAGGCATAGGCGCGCTGCGGCTCGGCCAGCATCGCGGCGGGATGGGCGGGGTAGGTCATGGTCGCTTGATATCTTCCTGGCT
>NZ_LSJO01000582.1:0-1565 GCF_001556735.1 Sphingomonas sp. CCH9-F2
AAAGTCTCTAGCTGCTGCCCCCACGGTAGAGGGTATCCAGACTTTATATTGCTACGTCATGATCTTCTTCTCCGTCGATCATTGCAAGTCCACATCATCCATCCCGGAGTGCAACAGTCTCTTCGCGGTCGGGCGTTTGTCGTGGCCGTTGGGCCGATCGCCTGCCGCAGTATGGGCATTCACTAGCAAAGGGTGGAGCTTCAACAAGCGTCACGAGGTTGTCACCACCTCACCTTTAGACCCGAAGTCTCCGATCCCTCCGCCTCCCGGGAGGACTGTTTCGCCGCCATTGTGCGAGCGAACCTGGTGTGAACCTGCGCGCTCAGGCCGGCAGCCGGCTCTGCATCAGCGCCCGGTGCGCCGGCACGTCGGCCGCCTTGGCCATGAAGTGGGTGCCGTCACGCCACAGACTGAACATGATGATCGCCAGCTTCCGTGCCAGCGCGACCTTCGCCTTGTTGAAGCCGATCCGCTTGCTGAGCTTGAGGCCCCAGTCCTTGAGCGTGCTGAACGACCGGGTGTTCGACAGCATGACGGTCGCGGCGCCGACCAGATGCGTGCGGGTGAGCTGGTTGCCCATCTTGCTGATGCCGCCATGCGTCAGGCTCTCGCCCGACTGGTAGACGCGCGGGGTCAGGCCCAGATAGGCGGCCACATCGTCGACATGCCGGAAGCGCGTCGGGTCCTCGATCGCGCTGTAGAACGATACGGCGGTGATCGTGCCGACGCCGGGGATCTCCATGAACCGCCTGCAGACCGGGTTCGACGCGGCCAGCAGTTCCAGCTCGCGCTCGATGCGGTTGGCCTCGACGTAGAAGCCTTCGCACAGATCGAGCAGCGGCAGGACCCGTGGTCGCAGATCGACGCCTTCAGTGTCGGCGATGAGGCACATCTGGTCGATGGCGCGGCTGCGATAGCTCGCCGCGGTTTCGGTCCCACCCTCGATCCGTCCGCCGTAGACCCGCACCAGGCCGCGGATCATCGCCTCGGTCTCGCGTCGCTGTTTTACGAGGCGGTCGCGCATGGTGAGATAGGCCCTGATCTCGAAGCACAGGTTCGATTTGACATAGACCTCGGTCAGATATTCCCGGCCCGTCCGCGTGATCTCGGCGATGCCGCGTGCGTCGTTCGTGTCGGTCTTGTTCCGCTTGACCGACAACACGCGATGCACCTGGCGCGCATCGAGCACTACAACCTGGAAGCCCTGCGCACGCAGCTTGGTCGTCAGATGCGGCGTCAGCCCGCCGCTCTCAATGCCGATCAGCGTCACATGCGATTTGAAGTTCTTGCGCAGATAACGTCCGATCTCGGTGGCGCTGCTCTTCATCGAGACCTGGTGAACAATCGCGCCGTCACAATCGAGAACGCAGACCGCCGTATTCTTGTAGCCGACATCCAGGCCAACCCAAAAGCGCGCCGCCGAAGGATCGGCCTCCGCTCGATCCATCGCCGCCAAATAGGACGGCACCACGATCTTCTTCGACATGACCGACTCCTTTCTTGCCAACATCTGGTCAACAAAGGATACCCTCGCGTCGAAGGCCGGGCAGCAGCTAAGCCACAAG
>NZ_LSJO01000583.1:0-4244 GCF_001556735.1 Sphingomonas sp. CCH9-F2
TGATCGCGGCCTTCAGCCGGTCCGCCGACCAAGCATCGCCGTCGATCGCGACGATCTGGTCCGCCACCGTCATCCCCGCGGCGAACGCCGGGCTGTCCCATGTCACCGACGTCAGCTCGCCCGTCGCATTGGCGATCAGCCCGCCCGACCAGGTCAGGTTGGTGTTCTTGGCGGCGGCCTCCGCCGCCTTCGACGACGGCGTCGGCGTGTCGGTATAGACCAGCCGGTAGCCGTTGCGGGTGAAGCCGTCGAGCGGCGCGCCCTTGGCATGTTCGGTCAGCCGCTGCTTCAGGAACGCCGCCCAGTCCCACGGCACGATCGCGTTCAGCGTCGCGGCGACATCGTCGAACGTATAGGTCAGCTCGCCCCAGTCGCCGTCGCGCACCCCGAAGAAGGCGCGCGCGAAATCGTCGATCGACTTCGTCCCGCCCGATTTCTCGCGCAGCAGCGAATCGACGTCCAGCCACACCAGCAGCCCTTCGTTGTAATAATCCTCGCTGCGCTGCCAGCTGGTCCACCCCTTCGGCCGGCGGGCGGAGATGACCGGATCGTTGGTGGTATCGATCAGGTCGCGCCACGCGCGCGCGGGCTGGCTGTCATAGGTGGCGGCGATCGCCGCCAGCTGGTCCAGCGTGTCCTGTTTCGAGACGAGGCCGGAGCGCGCCTGGAGCACATAGCCCCAGAATTGCGTCTGCCCTTCGTACACCCACAGCAGCGAATCGCGCATCGGGGTGCGGAAATCGGGGGTCCACAGGTCCGCGCCGCGGCGGAACTTGCCGTCCCAGCTGTGCGTGAATTCGTGCGGCAGCAGGTTGCGGCGGCCCGGCCCGTCGTTCCACTTGGTGAAATAGCCGGGCGTCACGCCATTCTCGCTCGACCGGTGGTGCTCAAGCCCGATCCCGCCCAGCCGGTCGGTGATCGACAGCAGGAATTCGTAGCGGTCGTAATGCTGCGCGCCGAACGTCTTGACCGCCTGTTCCACCAGCCGGCGGTGCGCGGCGATCTGTTCGGGGGTGGCGGCCAGTTCGGCGGGGGTGTCGGCGAAGACGTTCAGGTTGACCCGGTCGGTCAGCGGCCAGACCTTCCCGTACTTGCCCGCCAGGATCGGCGAATCGACCAGTATTTCGTAATTGGTAGTGTCGTAGGTGGAGGTCGCGCCCGCCACCTTCGCGGGGATCGCGCCCGCCGCGGTCCATCCCTGCGGCCAGGTGACCGTCATCTGGATCGGGATCTGGCGGGTGAAGTACCCCGCCGGGTACAGGCTGACCGAATTGGGCTGAAGCGAGATCATCGTCGGCGTCACCGCGATGCGCCCCTGGTCGCTCTTCGTCGCGGACAGGAACTGGAAATTCGCCTCGATGGCCTTCGCGCCCGCCGGCACGTCGATGTGGAAGGCGAAGACGTCGACCGGGTCGCGCGTCCAGTCCAGCCGCTTGCCGTTCGCGGTGACGACCAGCCCGGCCAGCTTCTCGATCTCGCCGCGCGGCGAATGCGCACCGGGCAGCCATTTGGGGAACAGCAGCACCATATGCCCGGCCTCAGGCACCGGGATCGTCTCCTTCACGCGCAGGATGCCGCGCTGCGTGTCGGTGGCGTCCACCGCCAGCCGGATCGTGCCGGGGAAGGGGGTGTCGCGCGGCGCGGGGATCGTATCGACGAACGGCACCGGCTGCGGCGCGGAATTCCCCGCGGGCACCTGCGCGGCGAGCGGATGGGCGAGCGCGGCGGTGGACAGCAGCGCGGCGGCGGCGGCGAGCGATCGGATCATGCGGTGGGGCGTCCCGTCAGGTTATGGCGTATCGCACAGGCGTAACGGCCCCTCCGCCCGCCTGTCCACACCTATCCGCCGCCCAGCACGTTGATGCTGAACGCGATCACGCCCAGGTTGAACACGAACGCCGCCAGGCACTGGCCGGTCACGATCCGCCGCACCCGCCCGTCGGTGATCTCAACGTCGGACGTCTGGAACGTCATCCCGAGCGTATAGCTGAAATACAGGAAGTCCCAGTAATCGGGCGTGTCGGTGCCCGGAAAGTCTATGCCGCGCGCATCCTTCCCGTCCGGCGCCGACATGTAGAACAGGTGCGCGTAATGCAGCGCATAGACCAGGTTCGAGAACAGCCACGCCAGCGCCAGCGTGACGATCACGAACGCGATCGCACCGCCGGTGTTGCGCCCCTTCAGCTCGTCATGCACCGCCGCCAGGATCACCAGCGATACCGCGCCGGTAATCGCCAGCAACAGCGCGCGATTGGCGTCGTTGGCGCGCGTGGCGCGGCGCATCCGCACCGGATCGTCATGCCGGAACAGCGGGATCATCGAGGCGAGGAATATCGCCGCGGCGATGTCGAACCCGCCCATCACCGCGCGCCCCGTGCCCACCTCGCCCTGCAGCAGCGGCGTCGCCACCGCGAACACGATCACGAACAGGATGAAGCGCGGCGGTGCCACGCGCTGTCCCAGACCCCACCAGCGGCGCACGTCGTTCATGCAATCCCGCTAGCGATTCCCGCACGGCAGCACTAGATACCCGGCCCCTATATGGCCCGTATTCCCACCCCCGGCCGCGTGCGCGGCACCCAGGACATCTTTCGCGAGGAGCAGCGCCGGTTCGCGCGCGTGCTGGACGCGTTCGACCGCGTGCGCCGGCTCTACGGTTTCGAACGCGTCGAGGTGCCGGTGTTCGAAGATACCGCGGTCTTCGCCCGTTCGATCGGCGAGACCACCGACGTCGTGTCGAAGGAGATGTACACCTTCCCCGACAAGGGCGGCGATTCGCTGACGCTGCGCCCGGAATTCACCGCCGGGATCGCACGCGCCTATATCACCAACGGCTGGCAGCAATATGCCCCGGTCAAGCTGGTGACGAGCGGCGCGGTGTTCCGCTACGAACGCCCGCAGAAGGGCCGCTATCGCCAGTTCCACCAGATCGACGCCGAAGTCCTGGGCGCGCCCGAACCGGCGGCGGATGTCGAGCTGCTGACGCTCGCCGACCAGCTGCTCCACGAACTGGGCATCGCGGACGGGGTGACGCTCCAGCTCAACACGCTCGGCGATGCCGCGACGCGCGATGCGTGGCGCGACGCGCTGGTCGCGCATTTTGCCGCGCACCGCGGCGAGCTGTCGGAGGACAGCCTGGCGCGGCTCGACAAGAACCCGCTGCGCATCCTCGATTCGAAGGACCCGCGCGATCGCCCGATCGCGGACGCCGCGCCGGGCATCGACGCCTTCATGAGCGCGGAGGCGGGCGCCTTCTTCGACAGCGTGCAGAAGGGGCTGGACGCATCGGGCGTGCGCTGGACGCGCAACGAACGGCTGGTGCGCGGGCTGGATTACTATCGCCACACCGCGTTCGAATTCGTCACCGACCGGCTGGGCGCGCAGGGCACCGTGCTGGCCGGCGGGCGCTACGACGGGCTGGTCGAGAGCCTCGGCGGCCCGGCGACCGCGGGCGTGGGCTGGGCCGCGGGGATCGAGCGGCTGGCGATGCTGATCGAGGAGCCGAGCCAGGATGACAGTTTGATCGCAGTTGTCTCCGAGAGTCGCACCACGGATATCGGCGCTATGCGCGTTGGCTCGGCGCTACGCCGGGCTGGGTTCAGAGTAGATCTAAGTGTGACGGGGAATCCGAAGAAGCGCTTCGATAAGGTGCTCAAATCTGATCCCGCGTACGTAGTCTCTGTTAATTTGAAGGGCGACACTCCCGACGTAGGCTTCAGGAACGTGCGGGGTGATCGAATCGACGTGGCACAGGTCCGGTCAATCGTTGAATCGTTGATGTGGAACTTGGTCGATTGATGGCCGCCATCTCCCCCGACCGCATTCGCCAGATCGAGGCGCGGCGTGACGAACTCGCCGCGCAGATGGCGACCGGCAATCTCGACGGCGACCGCTTCGTCGCGGTGTCGAAGGAATATGCCGAGCTGGAACCCGTCGCGCAGGCGGCGGGCGAGGTGCGGCGGCTGCGGCAGGAGGCCGACAGCCTCGCCTTCATGACCGGCGATGCCGATGCCGAGCTGCGCGCGCTGGCCGAGGAGGAACTGCGCGACAACAAGGCCGCGTTGGAGGCTGCCGACCGCCGCCTCGCGCTCGCGCTCTTGCCGCGTGACGCGGCCGACCAGCGCTCGGCGATGCTGGAGGTGCGCGCCGGCACCGGCGGGGACGAGGCGGCGCTGTTCGCCGGCGACCTGTTCCGCATGTACCAGCGTCTGTCTCTTATACACATCTCCGAGCCCACGAGACCT
>NZ_LSJO01000584.1:0-6273 GCF_001556735.1 Sphingomonas sp. CCH9-F2
CTACAGCCCGGCTTTGAAACCGGCCGCGACCCCGCCGGACCTATTGCCAAACCCGCGACCTACAAGGGAATGCACGGCTATTTGCCAAGCGATCCGGCAATGCGATCGACGCTGATCGTCGCCGGTCCTACCATTCCCCATCGCGATCTTGGCATCGTAGACATGCGCGCAATCGCACCGTCGATCGCGCACGTCCTAGGGGTGTCGTTGCCCGCCGCGGAAGCTGTGCCCGTGTTCTGAGCGGTCTCAAGCGTTACGCATGTGTTTTGGTCAAATCCGCTTTTTTATTAAACGGCCTCCTAAAAGCCTGACGGGGTCTCGCGGGTTTGATTGATGTACTCGCGGGGCGATCTGTAGCCCATGTGCGGTTACCCGGCACAAGTGGACCCAACGAATTTGGAGATGACCCGCTGGGTTGATGCAGAAATCAAAAGTTTCGCATCAAACCAAAAGCCGCGCTTTTCCGTGCCCTTCCCTGATGCAAAAATCTGATGCAGAATCGCGCCATGATTTACGGCTATGCGCGCGTCTCCACCAACGGCCAAGATTTGGCCCAGCAGCTCGCCCAGCTTGAGGCGGCGGGCTGCGCGAAGATCTACCGCGAGAAGATCAGCGGCGCGTCGGCCGAGCGGCCCCAGCTCAAGCGCGCGATCGGCGCGCTCGATCCCGGCGACGTGCTGATGGTGACGGCGACCGATCGCCTCGCCCGCAACACGCGCGACCTCTTGAACATCCTCCATGCGGTAAAGGAGGCCGGGGCCGGCTTCCGCTCGATCGCCGAACCGATGGTGGACACGACCTCGCAGCTCGCCGAAGTTGTGATTGCCGTTCTAGGCGTCGCGGCCAGCTACGAGCGCCAGCGGATCGCCGAGCGCACCAGCGCTGGCCGCGCCCAGGCCAAGGCGCGCGGGGTCAAGTTCGGCCGCAAGAGCGCCCTCACCCCGCACCAGCAGGCCGAGGCGCGGCGCAAGCTCGACGCAGGCGACACCCAGCGATCGGTCGCGGCGCTGTTCAACGTCAGCCAAGCGACGATTTCGCGGCTACAGGGGTGATGAGCGACGCCCCCCGCCCTCTCCGGCGTTGATTTAGGCGGCGATCGCCGGCGCACATTCCCAGCGCCTGCCATGCCAGCGGAATCCTACCCGCTGCGCGTTGCTGATCGCTGGCGGCTCGCCCTTGCGCCAGAAGGCGCGCATCTTTGCCTGATCGTCAAGATGAGCGTCGGCCACGATCGCGCGCGCGGCCTGGATGAACTGCCCATGCCCGAACACATAGACCAGCGAGGCGGGCGGCATGGCGGCGAGCCGCGCCAGCGCGGCCTCGCAGCGCCGGAGCAGGGTGGCGAAGCTCTCCGCCCCTTCCCCGTCGCAATAATCAGGATCGGCCGCGCTCCAATAGCGTTCGAGGTGCGGCATCCGCTCCGCGCTGCGCGTGCCGTTCCAGCGCGCCGGTTGCAGATAGGTGAACTCCTCTATCGGCCACACTTCCACCGGCACGCCGGGAAAGCGCGCGATCGTTGGCGCAGCCGTCTGCTGCGTGCGGGTATAGGGCGACGTGACGATGAGCGCGGGCGCTTCTATCCAGCTCGCCGCGACTTCGCGTGCCTGTTCCTGGCCCAGCTCCGTCAGCTCGATCGCGCCGAGATCGTGGCAGGGCACGCCGGCGTTGCCGGTAGATTCGCCGTGGCGAATGAAGATTACGCGCATGGCTATTCAAACAGTTCCGCATGAGTGCCGGCGCGCACGAAGTTCACCAGATTCCCCTCAATCGTATAGATCAGCAGGAAATCGCCGCCGATATGGCACTCGCGATGATCGCTCCAATCGCCTTTCAGCGGATGATCCAGCCATTCCGGGCCTAACGGCGCGTCGTTGGCGATGAGCATCATCATCGCCTCCTTGAGCTGTTTCATGTTGTAGCGCCCGCTGCGCGACAGCCGCTCCCAATCCTTGACGAACCTTTTTTCGTAGGACGCCTCTCTTGGGAACGCCGCCCGCTTACTGCTGGCGGGCTTCTTGGTCGAGGGCATCGAACATTTCCTGGGCATCGGTGAAACGGGCGCGGCGAGCCTTCATCGTCGCGCGGGACGCCTCGATCGCGGCGCGCGTCTCGGCGTTCGGCACCTTCAGCTCGAACGGCAACGCATGATCCTTGGCGACCCGCGTGAGGGTCATGCGGACCACATCCGAGACGGTCAGCCCCAGCTCGGCCAGCACGGCGGCGGCTTCATCCTTCAATGTTTCGTCGATGCGCGCGCGCACGAAAGCGGTAGCGGCCATTGGAACCTCCTTAGTCAAGCCGATAATGTAGCTCAGTTGAGCAACAATTTCAATCCAGGCTAGGGGGCGGCGCCTGCCGCTGGCGCGGCACCGTGGCCCTACTCGCTTCGTTCCCCAAGCCCGCAAGCGGTCTTGGCCCAAGGTGACGACCCACATGGCGGGGGCGAGATCGCAAGCGGGTCTCGCTTCATGGTGCCGGCGTGCGCCGGCGTCGATCCTGTTTGAAGGGGGAAAGGCGGTCCCGGCCGCCTCTCCCCCGCAACGGGATTAGACGGGGCCGTGCCTCGCTGCGCTGCGGCCGCACCACCCCCATCGAATCCCGCTGCCCCCCTCTCTCGCCGGCGTTCTTGGGCGTCCGTGTTCCGGCCTATGGCATGGCCATCGCCGAACAGGCGATTTGAAGGGAGTAAGGACGATGACCCACGAAACCCGCGAAAGCTGGCTCAATGCGGTGGCGGCGGGCATGGCCCCGCTGTTCGAGGTGCTGGACGCCCCCCTGCCCGACCGCGTGCGCGTGGCGATCGGCTTCACCAGCAGAGGCGCGAAGGCCAAGGCGATTGGCGAGTGCTGGGATAATCGGTTGAGCGCGGACGGGCATTTTGAAATCTTCATCCGCCCGGACCTGGCGCACGCGCCCGACGCGATGCCGGCGCAGATCGCAGCCATCCTCGCGCATGAGCTGGTCCATGCCGCTGTCGGCATCCCGGCAGGGCATGGGAAGACGTTTAACGGGTCGCCCTTGGGCTGGGGCTGGTCGGGCCGATGCGCGCCACCACCCCCGGCGAGGCGTTCCTTGCGGCCATCGCGCCGATCCTGGAGTGCGTTGGCCCCCTCCCCCATGCCCGTCTCGACACGGACGGGGAGTCGACCGCGCCCAAGAAGCAGAAAACCCGGATGCTCAAATGCGAGTGCGCGACGTGCGGCTATACCGTGAGGACCGCGCGCAAATGGCTTGAGCAGGCCGGAGCGCCGCTTTGCCCGATCGAGGATCACGGCCAGATGGAGCATGAGCCGCTGGACGATGACGACGCCGAACCGGAGGAATGATGCGGCGCGCTTTCGTCATTTCAGATTCAGCGCCTCCCTATCGTCATTTCGGGAACGACAGGGCTTCCCCTCCCGGTCTATTGTGTATACAAGTATAGGATTATACGTGCAGGAGTGTAGCATGAAGGTTCTCGCCATTCTCTCACAGAAAGGCGGCGTTGGGAAAACGACGCTCGCGACCTGTCTGGCAGTCGCGGCCGAGCAGGCGGGCAAGGTCGCCGCGATCATCGACCTGGACCCGCAGGCGACGGCCTCGTTCTGGAAGGACGTGCGCCAGCTCGACACGCCCGCCGTGGCGTCGATTCAGCCGGTGCGCCTGCCCGCTATGCTCAAAGCCTGCGAGGACGCCGGCACCGATCTTGTCGTGATCGACGGGGCGGCGGTCGCGCGCGACTTGGCCTATGAGGCAGCGCGTCACGCTGATTTCATCCTGATCCCGACTAAGACGGCCGTGTTCGACACGATGAGCATGACGCACACCCTCGACGTGGTGCGCCAGCTCGACCGCGCCTTTGCCGTGGTCCTTACCTTCGTGCCCCCGCAAGGTCAGGAAACTGGCGATGCGATTCAGGCCGTGGCGGAGCTAGGCGCGACGGTTTGCCCGGTGACGATCGGCAACCGCAAAGCCTTTTTCCGCGCCCAAGCCGCAGGCCGGGCCGTGCAGGAGTTCGAGCCGCATGGGCCAGCGGCCGACGAAATCCGCCGACTATACGAGTATACAAATATACGCCTATACAATCAGGCGGAGGTGGCGTGATGGCGAAGGGCGGAAACAGTCTGCAAGCGGTGCTGAACCGCGCCAAGGCGGACGGAGACGCGGCCCCGGCCCCAGCGTCGGCGATCGAGCCGGTAGACGTGACCCGCAAGGCCCCGCCGAGCGGCCGACAGGGGACCAAGCTGATTGGCGGGCATTTCCCTCCCGAGGTCAGCACGCAGCTTCGCATTATCGCGGCCGAGGAAGGGACGACCGTTCAAAGCCTGCTGGGCGAGGCGCTGGACGACCTGTTTGTGAAGAAGGGAAGGGGGCGCATCGCCGGCTAGTATAGATGTAATACAATTATACACCTATACATCTATACACCTATACTAGCGCAAGGGGGCAGTCTTGTGCTTGTTGCGACAGAAGCCGATGAAGGCGGCGCGGGGGCTTTTCAGTTCCGGCCGCCCGCTGTCGATCCACCATGACACCCATTGGTCATAGAGCGCGTAAACGTCATAGCCAGGCGCAACGCTCTTGGCGTCGTGGAAGCCTTCGGGGTCGATATAGGGCCGCTCGGGTTCCGCCTCGATCGCCTCGACCGTATCCAGAGCCTCGCGATTGCGGAACGTGACCGTATCGCCGTTCATTTCCACGGCATAGTCGGGCAGATGATCGTGCGCGACGAGATCGCGCAGCATCGAGCGGAACGCGCGCAAATGGCTACTCGCGCCGGTCTTTTTCTGTAGCGTTTCGACCGAGATCGACCATTTTTCCTGCGCGCCGCAATGCTTGCGCGCCAGCTCGTAGATACGCCGTTCGAGCGGCTTGCGGAGGCGGAAATAGTCGCGATGGAGCGTCAGGACGCTGCGCCCCTCAACCATCTTGAACAGCCAGTCGGATAGCGTGACCTTGATTTCCGACATTTGGCCGGAGCGGGTTTGCCGCACGATCCGCCATTCATTGATGAGGCCGAAACCTTCGGTGATTTCCTCGCCATCGGCCTTGATATTCGTGGTGATCCGCGTCCCCGACAGCCGCTCGAACGCGCTCCGCAGCCGGTCATAGCCGTCGCCATCGGTTTGCCGGTTGGTCCACACCAGTAGATCGCGAGCAGTGAGGTGCAAGGTGCGGCTCGGTCGCTCCCCCTGGTTCATCTTCCCGATGAGCTGGGAGATGCAGTAGATCAGAATATCCTTGTCGTGGATCGTCGCCAGCCCTTTGACGCTGGGGACGATTTCGAGCTTGTTGCCGTTATGCTCATAGCGGAACACGCGCCGATCGGGCTTGGTCGCGAGCGAGAAAATCGGATGCTCCATCGAGGCCATGTCATCCTTGGGGATGGCGTCGAGAACATCGCAAATGAACAGATCGGGATCGGGGTAGCGAACAGGCAGCAGGGAAGGGCGTCCCTCCGCGCCGTGCGGGGTTTCATTGACGGCAAGCGGGAGTTCGGGGTTTCGTTGACGGTCAGGCTCGATTCGGGGTTTCATTGACGCGCACCGTAGATTCGGGGTTTCATTGACGCAACGGAAAAGTTCGGGGTTTCATTGACGGGTGATCGCGATTCGGGGTTTCGTTGACGCAGATTCGGGGTTCTGGAGTCACCAGATTCGGGGTTCCGTTGACGCCGAGGGCAAAAAAACGCCCGATTATTCTAATATTTTCAGTTGCTTATGAAACCGCCAAAATCCCGTAACACGACTCTTTAACCCATATATTAACACTAGGCCGACCTGTGGATAACTTTAACCGCAGCGCCCACTCGACGCCGGATCATCGTGGTTTCACCCACCAGCGTCCCGCCAGATCGAACAACTTGTCCTGATTTTCGGGACAGAGGCAGCGTGATCCACTGGCGCCGCGCTACCGGCACCGGTCAGAGGGAAGAAAAGCGCCGCCTCTTGGGGGCTTCGCCCCCGCCGGCTCGCGGCCTTCGGCCGCCCCGGATCGCTTTGCGATCCTCCCACCCGGCATCCCCATGATGAGCCGGCTTCGCCGGCACGCTTTTTGCTAGATTGAGGATCGTTTAAACGCCCCGCTTCTATCGACACCACAGCGCCAGCGGCACCGTCGCAATTGGCTTTCCAGGAAAGCCAGGCGGATAGGGCGGTGATCGAGCCGAGAGGGCAGGGGAGGCGGAAACGTCGCAGCAGGGGCGATTTCCGGGCCGCTGGGCTTCATTCTGGACGTTTGGCAGGCCGGGGAGGGTCCAAGGGGGCGTTTGCGGGAGGGGGCGGAATCCTACGC
>NZ_LSJO01000585.1:0-2034 GCF_001556735.1 Sphingomonas sp. CCH9-F2
GTCAGGCGATAGGCGGTCACCGTGCCCGCCGCGTCGCTGACCGCGGTCAGCCGGCCGACCGCGACCGGGCGGACCGGATCGTCCTGATAGGCGGTGACGTCGATCGTCGCGGCACGGCGGCCGCTGCGTCGTGGCTGGACGCTGGCGTGCAGCGGCAGATCGGCGCGCGCGGGCGCCAGGAAGCGCACGTCGGTGTCCAGCGCGCGGAACCCCGGTGCCAGATGGCGGCGCCCGGCGCGCTTGATCAGTGCCGACACGACCCCGCCGTGGAACGCCGGCAGCAGCCGCGCGCCGACATGATCGGGACGCGGGACGATCGTCAGCGTCTCGCCGCCGTCCTGTATGTCCAGCCAGGCATCGAACGACGCGGCGTCGCTGGGCGGCGTGGTGCCGTCGCCGACCGGCACCTCGCGAAAACCCCCGGGCATCGCGCCGACCAGATAGCGCGCGGTCACCGTGGCCGACAGCCCGCCGTCGTCGCGCAGGATGCCGCGCACCAGCGCCAGATCGCCGTCGCGTACGACGTCCGCGACGGCGCAGACCAGCGCACCGGCGGGCGGCGGCGCGATCCAGTCGACGCGCAATTGCAGCGTCATCATCGGGCTGGGCGCGGACATTGTTGCGAAGATGCCGTTGGCGGTCGCCTGATCCGCCAGCAGCAATGCGGCACCCGGATCGATCCCGTTGCCGGCGCTGCGCGTCGCGGGCAGCCGGGGATCGAGCGCCAGCGCCAGCGCATGATCGCCGTCCGCGACGACACGCATTCCCAGTGCGCCGCAGGCTGGAATGGACGCAAGGTGCGCATCGGGATCGCCGCCCGGAACGCCGGCCCGGGTCGCGGCGCCCGGCTGGATCGTGATCGGTGGCCGCATCGCGCTTCTCTCCCCTTGTCCCTCAGGCGCGGTTCCTAAAGCGGTTTGCGCAAGGATTGAACCGCCGTCACGCGCCGAAGCGTGCGGCCGGCAGCGTGACGTCGACCGGCGGCCCCAGATCGCGCGAGGAGGCGCCGATGCGGAAGCGATAGCGGCCGGGGGCGATCACCCATTGGCCGCTGGCGGTGTCGAACGTCGCGAGCAGGCGCGGGTCGATCGCGATCGTCGCGGCCTGTCGCGCGCCCGCCGCGAGCGTGCGCCGCGCCCAGCCGGCCAGCCGCCGCGGCGCTTCCCAGCCGCCGCCGACCCGCTCGACATACAATTGCGCCACTGCGGCGCCCGCGCGTGCGCCGGTGTTGCGGATCACGGTGGTCGCGCGGATGCCGCGCGCGTCGTGGGCGATGCGCGGTGCGGCGAAGGCGAAGCGGGTATAGGACAGGCCGTGGCCGAACGGGTACAACGGCGCGATGCCGTCGCGGTCGAACGCCTTGTAGCCGACCGCCGCGCCCCCGCAATAATCGACGGTGAAGCGCGCGCCCGGCGACGGCGCGCCCGTGAACGGGCGGCAGCGGCCGGCGCGGTCGTCGCGCGGAAGGGTGATCGGCAGATGGCCCGACGGATTGACCGCACCGGTCAGCAGCCGCGCGATCGCCGCGCCCCCGCCGGCGCCGGGATACCAGGCCTGAAGGATCGCATCGACGCGCTCCGCCCAGGGCATCAGCACCGCGCCGCCGGTTTCCAGCACGACGATACTGCGCGGCGCGGCGTGCGCGACGGCGTCGATCAGCGCGTCCTGCGCATCGGGCAGCGTGAGCGAGGTATCCTGCGATTCGGCGGTCCATTGCGTGGCGAAGACGATCGCGGCGTCGGCACGGGCGGCGGCGCGCGCCGCGGCGGCGGGGTCGCGCCCGTCGAGATAGTCGATCGCGACCCCGGGCAGCGCGCGGCGCAACTCCGCGAGGGGCGACGAGGGGAGGTAGATGACCGGTCCGGGCCAGCCGGTCGGCGCCAGCCCCTTCACCGCTGATCCGCCCGGCGGATGCACCTGCGACGAGCCGCCGCCGGACAGCACCCCGGCGTCGGCATGGCCGCCGATCACCACGATACGGCGCAGGGCCGCGGCGCGCAGCGGCAGCGTGGCGGGGGCGTTGCGCAGCAGCAC
>NZ_LSJO01000586.1:0-396 GCF_001556735.1 Sphingomonas sp. CCH9-F2
GGCGGAGGTGGCGGAGGGCGCGACGCTGATCCTCGACGCCGATGCCGCGACGCTGGCGGTCGATCCCGCGCCCGCGGCGCTGGTGGCGGCGCGGGCGCGGGCGGATGCCGTGGCGCAGCGCCGCGCCGCGGTGCGCGCGGCGGCGGCCGAGGCGGCGCATACCCGCGACGGCGTGCGGATCGAGGCGTTCGCCAATCTCGGCTCAATCGCCGATGCGCAGGCGGCGGTGGCGGCGGGCGCGGAGGGGTGCGGGCTGCTGCGCACCGAATTCCTGTTCCTCGACCGCGCGACGCCCCCCGATGCCGACGAACAGGCCGCGCTGTACCGCGCCGTCGCCGACACGCTGGATGGGCGGCCGGTGATCGTCCGGCTGCTGGATATCGGCGGTGACAAGCC